>JALUUA010000331.1 GCA_027021605.1 Candidatus Bipolaricaulota bacterium
CTGCGCCTGGAGCCCGATCTGGCCCTCGACGAGGGCCTTCGGACGGCAACGGTTGCGGTGGAAGGCGGCACGGTGCGGATCGGGCCCGCCGTTCCCCTTCGGGTGGAGCGCCTGGTCGTCCGCCCCTTGGGCTCCGCGACCAGGCCCACGGGTTACGGCTTCTTTGTCGAGGGCCGGGGAGTTCGTTCCCTTGCGATCGAGATCTTCGATCTGCGCGGGCGGACGGTCTTCCGCAGGGCGAGGGTGGGAAACGGCTTCCGCTGGCGCGGCCTCGACGATCGGGGGAGGCGGTTGGCCGGCGGCGTCTATCTCTACGTCGTCACGGTCTACGGCGCCCGCGGCGAGGCGGTCCGAAGCGAGGTCCGCAAGCTCGTCCTTCTGCGATAGTCTTCCGCGATAGTTTCTAAATGGAAATAAACGCAAAACGACACCGGAGCAGGAGGTGAGAGGGATCATGCCGAGGTCTCGGGGTTCTCGAATCTGCTTTCTTTCGGCGATGGCGCTCGGCGCGGCGGTGGGACTCCTGGGCTGCGGCGGGATCTCCGGGCCGACGGTGCTCCTCACGGACCTTACGCTGATGCCCGACCAGACGGGCACCCTGCAGCTGAAGGTCTTCCACCTGCCCAGCGTGCGGGTCGTTCAAGTGGGCCCGACCGGGAGGCTCACCTTCGACCCCGAGGTGGTCCGCATCGAGGCGCTTCGACCCGCAAACGGCTTTGAGCTCTTCGCCCACTCGGTGGACAACGCCGCGGGGGAGGCCGTCTTCCTGCTCGCCGCCCCCGGCGGGAGCCTCTCTACGGGAACGGTACTCGAGATCGAGGTGCGGGCCGTGGGCCGGGTCGGCTCCCGCAGCCCCGTCGAGCTGACCCAGATCGACCTGCTCGCCGACGGCGCGGGCGCGCCCATCACCGCCTATGCCCTCCGCCCCGGCCGCGTCTCCATCGGGAAGGAGCGGGCGCCGGAATTCGCGTTCGACTCCGATTTGGATTGATCCCGGGTCCCCGCGCGGCCTCCCGATTCAGGCCCCTGCGGGGCCTGCGTGCCCCCTCCCCGGGAGACGCCTGACCTTGGCGTCTTTCGTCCTCCGGGGTTCGATAAGGGGGCGATGCCTGCGATTGCACCGGCCCCCGCCCCCGCACCGACGCCGCGGAGACGGCGGCCCCTCCCGCTGCCGAACGGGACGCGTACCCGGTGGAGCCCCCGCGAAGGGGGGGCGTCGCGAGAGGACCGAGAGCGCTTTCTCAGCGCCCGGCGTCTTGCGCTGCTCCTGGGGCTCCTGGGGATCGGGGCGCTGGCGCTGCTGCAGCTGGGGCAGTCGTGGCGCTATCTGGACGCCCTCAACGGGCTTCACGAGGCGCAAACCCGCGTCGAGGCCCTGCGGGCGGAGCGGGATCGGCTCCTCTTCGAGGTGGGCCGGGCCTTCTCCCTGGAGCGAATCGAGCAGGTGGCGCGGGAACGGCTGGGGATGACCCGCCCGGAACCCCGGTTCTTGGTGCTGCCGCCCGCGCGCCCGCGCTGAGGCCGAAGGGCGATAGCATGGCGATGGATCCAGTCCGCGTCCGCCTGGGAATCTCAGCCATCCTCTTGGTGGGGCTCTTCTTGGCTGCGGCCGTAAAGGCGATCCAGGTCCAGCTGGTGGAGCACCCGAGGTGGGCCGAGGCCGCCGAGCGCATCCAGACCCGCGAGCTCGTTCAAGCCCACCCCCGCGGCCGCATCTACGACCGCAACGGGCTGCTGTTGGCCCTGGACGTGAAAGCCGTCTCCGTGGCGCTCGACAACCTCAACATGACGAAGCCCGAGCTTTTGGAGGGGCTGTTGGTGAAGCACCTGGGCCTCTCGCGGGAGGAGGCCCGGGAGCGGGTTTATCGCCCGAAGTACTTCACGTGGCTCGCCCGCAAGCTCGATCCCGAAGCGGCGGAGCGCCTCCGGGAGGAGGCCGAGGCCCTCGGCGTCCGGGGCTTGTTGTTCCTCCCGGAGTGGAAGCGCGTCTACCCCCAGGGGGCGCTCGCCTCCAACGTGATCGGGTTCGCCGGGCTGGACAATCGGGGCCTGGAGGGGCTGGAGCTGGCGCTCGACGCCGTGCTCCGGGGCAAGGAGGAGCGCCGGGAGGTGGTGCGCGGCGCGGACGGGACCCTCCTCGAGCTCAGGGTCATCGAGGAGGGCCGCCCCGGCGCGGACCTTCATCTTAGCCTCGACGCCCGCGTTCAGCTCCTCGCCGAGCGGGTGATCCAAAGGGGTGTGGCACGCTACCGGGCAAAGGGGGGCTTTGCGGTCGTGATGGACCCCAAGACGGGGGAGATCCTCGCGCTCGCCCAGGACAAGACGTATGACCTCAACGCGTTCGCCCGCTCCACCCCCGCGGAGCGGAAGAACTTGGGAGTGGTGCAGCCCTTCGAGCCCGGCTCGACGTTCAAGCCCTTCGCGATGCTCGCCGCGCTGGAGGCGGGCGTCATCTCCGTGAGGGAGCGGGTGAGCGGGGACAGCCCCGTGGTGATCGCGGGCCACCCCTTCCGCAACGCGGAGCACCGGGATTACGGCCCTGTGACTCCCGCGGAGGTGATCCAAAAGTCGATCAACACGGGGATGATCCGGATCGCCCAGCGCTTGGGCGAGGAGCGGCTCTACGCCTTCCTGAGGCGCCTTCGGGTGGGGGAGGAGACGGGGGTGGAGCTGCCCGGGGAGGTCCCCGGGGTTCTGCGGCCCGTGGAGGCGTGGTCCGCGCTCGAGATCGGGGCGATCCCCATCGGGCAGGGGGTCTCGGTGACGGGCGTGCAGCTGGCGGCCCAGTACGCCGCGCTCGCCAACGGGGGTCGGCTCTTGGCCCCCTCCATCGTGCGAGCAATCGAGCTCCCGGGCGGGGAGCTGCGGGGGCGCTCCCCCGAGGAACGCGGGCGCGTGGCCTCTTCCGCGAACGTCCGGAAGCTCGTCGAGATGCTGCGCCTCGTGGTACAGCAAGACGGCGGCACCGGGGTCTACGCGAACGTCGAGGGCTTCGACGTGGCGGGCAAGTCCGGCACGGGCCAGAAGGCCATCCCAGGCCGCGGGTATGTGAAGGGGAAGTACACCTCGCTCTTTGCGGGGTTCTTCCCCGCCTCCGACCCGCAATACGTGATCCTCGTCGTCTTGGACGAGGTGGGCACCCGCGCGTACTATGGGGGGCTGACGGCGGCGCCGCTCTTCCGCGAGATCGTCGAGGGGATCGTCGCCGTGGAGCGCCTGAAGCCCGGGGCCGGGTCGCCCCGGCGCTGATCCATCGACCGACCGAACGCCGACCGATCGGAGCTTGGCACAGCGCGATGGGACGGAGGAGCCTCTCCCACGTCATCGGGTTCGACGACGCGCCCTTCCCCCTGAACTACCGGGGTCGGGTGAAGGTGGTGGGGGCCGTCTTCGCCGACCGGCGCTTCGACGGGGTCCTCGTGGGCGAGGTGGAGAAGGACGGCTTCGACTCGGCCGACGTCCTCGCGGCCCTCCTTGAGGCTTCCAAGTACCGCCATCACCTCCAGCTCGTGATGCTCCAGGGGATCGCGCTGGCGGGGTTCAACGTGGTCGACGTCTTCGCGCTCCACGAGCGCGTGGGGCTGCCCGTGCTGGTGGTGGCCCGCCGCGAGCCCGACTACGCCACGATCCGGCGGGTGCTCCTGGAGCGCATCCCCCGGGGGGAGGAGAAGTGGGCGGTGATCGAGCGGCTGGGGCCGATGGAGCCCGCGGAGGGGGTCTACGTCCAAAGGGTGGGGATCTCCCCCGAAGAAGCCCGTGCCGTGATCCGGCGATTGGCCCTTTACGGGAACCTCCCGGAGCCCCTGCGGACGGCACATCTCATTGCGAGCGCGCTGGGGCCGGGGGAGGACCCCGCCTCCCCCGGCCCCGCCTCGGGGAGGAGCCGCGGCCGGGCTTGACCCCTTGACAGGGAGGGCTCGGGGGTGCTAGATTCAAGCGGAAACGCCTGCCCCGGGACGGCGACGGCACGGCAGGACCACCGGCGCGCGGGGCAGGGCAAGAGGGCAACGCAAGGGGGGAGGTGATCGCACGGGGAAACGTTCGGTTACGCGAATCCTGTTTCGCGCAGGGCAGTTGCGCCCTGCGTCCCATCCCATCCCGGAGTCGGGCCTTTCGGAGAAAACCACGGGCCGAAAAGCCGAAAAGCGAAGAAGGAGGTTCGCGCATGAAGGGATTGAAGCTGCTTAGCTTGCTGTTCATCGCTTTCGGGTTGATCCTCACGCTGGGGTCGGTCGGCATCTACACCCAAGCCCAGGGACAGAAGATCGTCTGGGTCTCCACGCAGCTGGTGCCCATCCAGGAGGCCGAGTTCGTCCGCAACGAGATCCTCAAGCCCTTCACCGAGGAGACGGGCATCGAGGTCGAGTTCATCGGCGCCGAGTACGGTGAGCTCTTCACCCGGCTCGAGGGGGAGGCCCGGGCCGGTCAGGGCTCCACGGACCTGGTGGGCGGCCTCCAGGGCGACTTCGTCGGCATCGCCCAGTTCATGGACGACATCTCGGACGTGCTGGCCGGGCTTACGGGCCGCACCTTCGCCGAGGGCGACGTCGCCCTGGGGAACATAAACGACGTGCAGGTGTTCGTCCCCTGGATGCGGGCGACCTACCTGATGATGGCCAACAAGAAGGCCCTGGACTACCTCCCCGAGGGGGCGGACGTCAACGCGCTGACGTACGAGCAGCTGGTCGCCTGGGGCCAGGCCCTCCAGGAGGCGACCGGGGAGCCGAAGCTGGGCATCCCCGCCGGGCCGCGGAGCCTGCTCCACCGTTTCGTCCACGGCTACGCGTACCCGTCGTTCACCGGCTCGACGGTCAAGAAGTTTATGAGCGACGAGGCCGTGGCCATGTGGGAGTTCCTGCGTGATCAACTCTGGCCGCAGGTCCACCCGGCGGTCGCCACCGCCGACAGCATGGACACCCTGCTCCTGGAGGAGACCGTCTGGGTGGCGTGGGACCACACGGCGCGGCTCAAGCAGGCGCCCGTGGAGCGGCCGGATGACTTCATCGCCATTCCGGCCCCGGCGGGGCCGAACGGCCGCGGCTACATCGCCATCCTGGCCGGGCTGGGCATCCCCAAGACCGCGCCCAACCGCGACGCGGCCGCCCAGCTCATCGAGTACCTCACCCGGCCCGAGACCCAGGTGAAGATCCTCGAGGGCGTCGGCTTCTTCCCCTCCGTGGCGGAGGCGGCCGGGGTCGTCCCGCCGGGGGCGCTTCGGGTGCTGGCTGAGGGCGTCTCCAACCAGGCGGGCGCGGCCGACGCGCTCCCCGCCCTCATCCCCGGCGGCCTCGGCCCGCGGGGCGGCGACTTCGGCGCCATCTACCGCGACACCTTCATCCGCATCGTCATCAACGGCGAGGACATCTCGACCGTGCTCCAGCAGCAGGGGCAGCTCCTCCACGAGCTGTTCCAGGAGACGGGCGCGGCCTGCCCGCTCCCCGACCCGCCGGAGCAGCCCTGCTCCGTCGAGGGCGTCGGCGACATGTAACCCGCCAAGCGGGGCTTTCACTGCGCTCTCGCAAGGCTAGGGAGGACAACCCCCGGACGAGCCGGGGGTTGTCTTTTTTCGCGAAATGGGCTACAAAGGGCGGGACGCGCCATGGCCACGGTGGACACCCCGGTCGAGGCCCGGCGGCCTCGGCCCCTAAGGCAGCGCCTCTTGGGCACCGACACCCTGCTCCCCTATTGGCTGCTGCTCCCCTCGGTGCTCTACTTGGTGCTCTTCTTCGTGATCCCGCTCTCGCAGGCCATCGTCGTGGCCTTCCAAGACCCGGACACGGGGGCCTGGACGCTGAAGAACTTCTCGGACCTGCTCCGCTGGGACTACAAATTCAAGCCCGCGCTCAAGTGGACGTTCCTGTTGGCCGTCACCATCGTGCCGCTCCAGCTGGTGACGGCCCTGCTCGTTGCGCTCCTGGTGAACACCCGCTTCCGCGGCTCCCAGCTCTTCCTCTACATCTGCGCCATCCCGCTGGGTCTTTCGGATTTGGCCGCCGGGCTCATCTGGTACGGGATCTTCGCCGACCGCGGGTTCTTAAATTCGCTGCTCTACGCGCTGGGGCTTATCGAGCGACCCGTCACCATCCTGTCGTATACGCAAATCGACTGGCTCTTCGGCGCGGTGGTGGTGGCGGAGCACTGGCGGGCCACGGCCATCGTGCTCGTCGTGCTCGTAGCGGGCCTCCAGATGATCTCCAAGGACTACTTGGAGTCGGCCGAGGTGCTGGGGGCCAACCGCTGGCAGCGGCTCTGGTACGTCATCCTGCCCCTGCTGCGGCCCAGCTTGCAAGCCGCGCTCATCATCCGCACCATCTTCGCCTTCGAGATCTTCGCCGTGGTCATCGCGCTGGCCGGGGACTTCCTGCCCGTGCTGGCCGAGCGGGCTTACACCTGGTACTTCTTCCGGCAAAATTTGCAGTTTGCGTCCGTGTACGCCGTGATTATTCTAGCGATTTCGCTGATCTTCACGGTGCTGTATCTCGTGTTCCTGCGGGTGCGGGAGGAGGAGCGGCGATGACCCCGACGATGCCGCCGGATGTGCCCCCCGGCTCGCGCAGGCTGACGCCCCGCGAGGCGCGCAACCGCGTGCTGCTCTACATGGCCGTGGTCGCGATCGCCAGCTGGGTGCTCCTACCCATCTTCCTGATCGCCGTGCTCTCGTTCACGCCGCGGGAGGAGTTCTTCGGCTGGCCCAAGCCGCTGATCCCGAGCCGCTTCTCGATCGAGACGATGGCCTTCTTCGTGAACTCCTACGGGGTGCTCGAGAGCACCCTGAACAGCATCTGGGTGGCGCTGCTCACGATCGCCATCACGCTGGTGATCGCCGCCCCGGCGGGCTACGCCCTCTCGCGATTCGTCTTCCGCGGGCGGGAGGCGTTCCGCCTGGGGATCCTGATCACGCGCATGTTCCCGACGGCCCTGCTGGCCGTCCCGCTCATCGTGCTCTACTATCGCCTGGGGATCTACGACACGCTCGTGGGCGTCGCGTTCATCCACGCGGCGATGGCCCTGCCCTTTTCCGTGTTGATCACGACGAGCATCTTCGTGGGCGTCTCGAAGGAGCTGGAGGAGGCGGCGATGACCCTCGGGTGCAGCCGCCTGGAGGCGTTCGTCCGGATCACGCTGCCGCTGGCGCTGCCCGGGCTGGCCGCCGCGGCCATGTTCACGTTCGTGATCTCCTGGAACGAGGTCTTCGCCGCGGCGGTGCTGACCACCCAGAACCGCACCCTGCCCGCCCAGGTGCTCGCCAACCTGCGGGCTTCGCAACCGTACTTCAAGGTCGCGGGGGGCTTCTTCATGACGATCCCGGCGCTGATCTTCATCTTTCTCATCCGCCGCTACCTCATCCAGATGTGGGGCGGGGCCCCGGCGGAACGCTAAAAAGAGGGGGAGGAGCGATGGCGGAGATCCGCTTGGAGAACGTCTGGAAGGTCTTCGGAAAGGTCGTGGCGGTAAGGGACGTCACCCTCACCATCGAGGACGGGGAGTTCCTAGTGTTGCTGGGGCCGTCGGGCTGCGGAAAGACCACCACCTTGCGGTGCATCGCGGGGTTGGAGCGGGTCGACGGCGGGCGGGTCTTCATCGGGGACCGCGACGTCACGGAGCTCCCCCCCGGCAAGCGCGACATCGGGATGGTCTTCCAGTCGTACGCCGTCTTCCCCCACATGCGCGTCTTCGACAACATCGCCTTCGGGCTCAAGATGAAGCGCGTCCCCCGCGCCGAGATCCGCAGGCGCGTACAGAACGTCGCGGAGATGCTGGGGATCGAGGAGCTGCTGAAGCGCTATCCGGCCCAGCTTTCGGGGGGCCAGCGCCAGCGCGTGGCCGTCGCCCGCGCCATCGTGCTCGAGCCCCAGGTGCTGCTGATGGACGAGCCCCTCAGCAACCTCGACGCCTTGATCCGCCTCCAGGTGCGCGCGGAGCTCAAGCGCCTCCACAAGCAGATCGGCTCCACGACCGTGTACGTCACGCACGATCAGGTCGAGGCTTTGAGCCTGGGGGACCGCATCGCCGTCATGAAGGACGGCGAAATTGTTCAAGTAGACGACCCCACGACCGTCTACGAGCACCCGGCGGACGTCTTCGTCGGGGGCTTCATCGGCAACCCGCCGATGAACTTCCTGCCGGGGGAGCTGGTCGCCCCGAAGAAGGACGGCTTTCTGGTGCTGAAGGCCGCGGGGCACGAGATCCCGCTGCCCGAAACGCTCTCTCGGGCCCTCAAGGAGCACGTCGGCAGGCCCGTCACCGTCGGGATCCGGGCCGAGCACATCGAGGTGCTCCCCAAGCCTGAGGGGGACGCGCTCCCCGCCCAGGTGCTGGTCGTCGAGCCCCTGGGCTCCCACCTCCTCCTCACCCTCGACGTGGGGGGGCAGACCCTCAAGGTCATGGTCGACACGGATCTTCAGGTCGAGCCCAACCGGGAGGTGGGCCTGCGCTTCGACCCCGCGAAGCTCCGCTTCATGGACCGCGAGACGGGGAAAGCCCTGCTGCCCTAGCCCCCGAGGACAAAGGCACCCCCGCGGGGGAACGCCGGACCCCGCCCGGTTGTATTCCCTGTGTACCCTAGTACAATCGGGGATCTTGGGAGCAGAGCCCCTGACAGGAGGGATCCGGTGCGATGTCCACGGTGCTCGTAATCCCCGAAAAGGACGAGGGAGCGCAGCCCCTCTTCGTGGCCGAACAGGCCCTGCGCTCCGGGGAGATCGACGCCGTCCTGATCGTCGACGGCTGGTCGGCCGACGGGACCTACGAGGAGCTGCAACGCTCCCTTCCCGAGCTGGGCCGTCGCTTCCCCTGCGCCCAGATCCGGCTCCTGCGCAGCGAGCTGCGCGAGACGGGCAAGGGAGGCGCGATGGTCACCGGGCTCCAGCACGCCCTCACCAACGGCTTTACCCACGTCATGTTTCTGGACGGCGACATCTCCTCCGTCACCCCCCGCTGGATCACGTTTCTGCTTAAGAGCATGGAGGAGCATAAGGCCGCGATGGCCCGCGGCTACTTCGACCGCAGCACCCTCGACGCGCAGATCACCCGCCACGTGACCCGACCCCTGATGAGCCTCTACTTCCCCGAGGGGCACCGCATCCAGCAGCCCCTCGGGGGGGAGCTGGCGCTCACCACGGAGCTGGCCCGCTTCCTGCTGGAGCGCGCGCCCACGGCCCCGCCCCACCACTGGGGCATCGACACCTTCTTCACCGTGAACACCGTCGCCGCGGGCTTCCCCGTCGTGGAGGTCTACTTGGCCCAGAAGACCCACAAGAAGAAGAGCCTGACGGAGCTCCGCCGGATGCTGGTGGAGTGCTTCGACGAGATGTGCAAGCAGATCGCGTTCCACAGGCGTTACTTGGCCGTCCCCGAACCCCGGCGCGAGCTCGTCCGGGTGCTGCCCGTAGACGACGGGATCGAGCGGGTCGGCGAGGACGTGCGCACCCTGCGCTACGTCGACCTCGACGAGCAGCGGGAGCGGTTCTTCACGTTCGTGCGGGGGCTGCGAAGCCCCAACCGGCGCCTCAAGGAGCTGGGCCTCCCCCGGGAGGAGCGCCAGTGGATCACGGCGCTGTTCAAGCGGGAGGCGTTCGAGGAGGGGAGCCGGGAGCTTTCGGCCGAGCGCTGGGTGCCCCTCCTGGACCGCTTGGCCCGGGGGTACATCGAACAGCGCTTCTCGCCCATCTACCACGACGTCGTGTTCGCCTGCTGGACGCTGCGGGCCCTGGCGTTCGCCCTCCACGAGGCCCGCGACTTCGAGAGCGCGGAGGCGGCCACGGAGCGCCAGGCCGCGTTCGCGCTGGAGTACGGGAAGCGGTACTGGCGGGCGCGGGAGGCCGCTCCCGCCCGCGTCTGAGGCGGATCTGAGTCTAAGTCCAAGTCCAAAGGTACGATGAGAGTTCTCGTAGCCCCGGCGGCGTTCAAGGGGAGCCTCCGCCCCCGGGAGGCCGCGGAGGCGATCGCCCGGGGGTTTCGCAGGGCTTCCCCCCGCTTTCGCATCGCGCTGTGCCCGCTGGCCGACGGCGGGGACGGCACCCTCGAGGTGCTCCTCTCCGCGCGGGGAGGGCGCCTTCGGACGGCCGCCGTGGAGGACCCGCTGGGCCGCCCCGTCGAGGCGGAGTGGGGGCTCCTCGACGGGACGGCCGTGATCGAGATGGCCCGCGCCGCGGGGCTCGTTCTGCTGGCGCCCGAGGAGCGGGATCCCTTAAAAGCCTCCACCTACGGGGTGGGCCAACTCGTGCTGGCCGCGCTCAATGAGGGCGTGCGCGAGATCTGGCTGGGGCTGGGGGGGAGCGCCACCGTCGACGGGGGCGCGGGCTTCCTGCAGGCCCTCGGGGTTCGGCTCCTCGATGCCCGCGGGAGGCCGATCCCCAAGGGCGGGGCGGGGTTGGCGAAGCTTGCCGCCCTCGACCTCTCGTCCGCGGATCCTCGGGTGAAGAGGACGCGGATCGTGGCCCTCTGCGACGTGCGGAGCCCCCTCCTGGGCCCGCGGGGGGCCCGTCTCTACATGCCCCAGAAGGGGGCAACGCCCGAGCAGTGCGAGGCGCTGGAGCGAAACCTCGCGCACTTCGCCGAGGTCGCCCTTCGCGACGCGGGAATAGACGTGCGGGAGATCCCCGGAGCCGGAGCGGCGGGCGGGCTGGGCGCGGCCCTGGCGCTCCTGGGGGCCGAGCTCGTCTCGGGGAGCGAATTTATCGCCGAGGAGCTGGGGCTCGAGGGGCGCGTGCGGGAGTGCGACCTCGTGGTGGGGGGCGAGGGCCAGATCGACCCCCAGACGCTGGAGGGCAAGGGGATCCTACAGCTGGCGCGGCTGGCCAAAGCCCATCGAAAGCCCCTCGTGGTGCTCTGCGGCTCCCGCTCGGGGGGTCTTTCCAGCCTGCATCGAGTGGGCATCACGGCCGTCTTCTCCATCGTCCCCGGCCCCGCGGATCTGGAAGACGCCCTGAGGCGGGGGGCGGAAAACGCGACGGAGACGGCGTACCAGCTGGGAGCGCTTCTGGCCGCCCTGCACCCGCAAGGCGGGCCGGAACCTTGAGCTGAGCTGAGTCCCCCGCGGCGCTCCGCTACAGCTCGTAGCGGGTTACGATCCTCTTCTCCTCGCCCGTGATCCGGGCGCGGATCTCGAAGTAGTCCTTGATGCCGGAGTTGAGGAGCTTGGGCTTTAAGAGGTTGTCGAGCTGGAAGATCCCCGCGGAGTTGCCCATGGTGATCTCGATGCAGATCGGCTTCTCCTCCCCGCGGCGGACGCGCACCTTCTCGATGGCCATCGCCGAGACGGCGTGGATCGTGGGCGAGCCCTTCTCGAAGGGAATCCGCGCCCGGCCCTGCTCCATGTCCAGCGCGTCGGCGACTTTGAGCACCCCGGCCTCGAGGGTGAGGGGGCGCACGGGCGTGTCGTGGGCGAGGATCGCGTGCAGGATCTCGGACGTCAGGATCGCCTCCTCCCGCTCGGCGTACATCCCCTCCAGCAGCTCGCGGATGAGGGGCGGGGCGAGCGCCACGGAGTAGCGCTCGTGGTCGTCGCGGTGGACGATGTGCCCGATGTCGTGCAGGCACCCCGCGAGCACCACCACGACCTCCGCGTCGTGGGCCGTAAGGCCGTAGTCCTTCTCCACGCTCGTGGGGATCCCCTGCTCCACGAGAAGCCTTAAAAGCTTTAGAGCCATGTTGCAGACGATCTTGATGTGGACGGGGCCGTGATCGTTGATCCCCAGGCGATCGACGGCGATCACGTTGGAGCACTGCCAGTACGTCTGGAGCCGGACGTGGGCGTTGACCCTGTTGAGAAGCTCCTTCAGCTTGGGGTTCTCGCCCACGGGGAGGTTGAGGTCCACCATCTTTGGGTTCTTGATTTTCTATTCCTTCAGCAGCTGATCCGTCTCGGCGATCTGGCGAAGGCGCGCGATGCCGTCGATCTCGTCGATCACCTCGGCCACCTTGGGGGGGACGTAGCGGCGCCACTCCTCGCCCTCGATCATTAGTTCGCGGATCTTGGTGCCCCAGAGGTGCCCCCGGTCCACGGGGGGGACCCGCTGCACCGGGATGCCCGCCTCCTGGAAAAGACGGATCACCAGGGGGTTGTTGGAGAAGATGACATCAAAGGGCGGGGTGAGCCGGCAGATGTGGGCCACATACAAAGCGTTCTGCTCGATGTCCTCGATGGGGAGGACGTACTTCGTCAGGGGGAGATCCTCGAGGGCCCGGGTGATCATCATGATCCGCTCGCCCGCCGTGAAGGGGTCGCGCAGGGTGTGGCTGTACTGGGCGCTCCCCACGGCGATGATCAGCTCGTCCACCTCCGGGGCGATCGCCCGCACCACGGCGTCGTGCCCGTTGTGGAACGGCTGAAACCTTCCTAAGAACATCCCCCGCTTCGGGCTGTGGCCCATCCCCGGCTCCTTTGTGGGAACGCAACGCTCACTAAGCCGCCCGCCGCAGTTTGGGCTCCAGACGCCGCACGATCTCCTCGGGGGCGGGGGGCCGGCCGTCCTCGCCGATCTTAAAGAGCACATCCCCGTCGAGGGCCACGGTGAAGACGCCCTCGTGCCCAGGACGGAGTTCTACGGCCTCAAGATCCCGGGAGAAGCGCTCCAGGACCGCCTGGGCGACCTCCAGCGCCCGCCCGAGGAAGAGGCACTCCTCGCAGTACTCGATGACTAGCTTCATGTCCACCACGCTCGCAGTTGTCGGGACGCCAGTCTAGCGGATACACTTCCCCCGCTTCAACTCGCCTGCGCGCGAGGGGTACGGGGTACGAGGGACGGGGGGAGGAGACGCACCCATGGCGACCGTGAGTCGAAGGGAGCTGGCCCGCCGAATTGAGCACACGAAGCTCGGCCCGGGCGTGACCCGCTCCGAGGTGGAGAAGCTATGCGAGGAGGCGCAAAGCTACGGGTTCTACGGGGCCTGCGTGAACCCCTGTCACGTGGCCCTGGCCCGCTCGCTCTTGAAGGACAGCGACGTTCGGGTGATCACGGTGGTGGGCTTCCCGCACGGGACGAGCGCCCCGGCGGTCAAGGCCGCGGAAGCCGAACAGGCGATCCGCGACGGGGCCGACGAGCTCGACCTCGTGATCCGGGTGAGCGCCCTCAAGGAGCGGGAATATTCTGTGATTCTTGAGGAGCTGGAGGCGGTCCGCGACGAGATCCGCAAGAGCCCGCGGCCGATTGCCCTGAAAGTCATCCTGGAGACGGCGCTCCTTGCGGACGAGGAGAAGGTGGCCGGGTGCATCTTGGCGAAGGCCGCCGGGGCGCAGTTCGTCAAGACCTCGACGGGGTTCGGGCCGGGCGGGGCCACGGTCGAGGACGTTCGGCTCCTCAAGCGGGCCGTGGGCGAGGGGATGGGGGTCAAGGCCGCGGGGGGAATTCGCGACTATGAAACGGCCGTGGCGATGATCGAGGCCGGGGCGGACCGCATCGGGACCAGCTCAGGGGTCGCCATCCTCGAAGGAGCGCCGGGGGGTGAGCTTTCCGCATGAGCGAGTTCGTCTTGTGCATAAACAACGAGGGCTTTTCTGCCAGCTTGGTCGTTGGGAAGGTGTACCGACGCCTTCCCGATCCGGAGGCGGAGTCCCACGGGATGATGCGGGTTGTGGACGAGGACCTTTCCGAACCCGATGGATACTTATATCCTGCCGCTCTGTTTGTGCCCGTTGAACTTCCGGAAGAGGCGAAGCGTGCGCTATTCGCAGGCTCGGGACCCAAGGAGTAGCTTTCACACCGTATGCTCACACCCGTCTGGTGGGAAGACTCTCAACTGAAGCTGCTGGACCAGACGCTCCTTCCTCACGAGGAGCGGGTGCTCTCGCTCACGCGTGTGGAGGAGGTAGCGGAGGCCATCCGGAGGCTGGCGGTGCGCGGCGCGCCCGCCATCGGGGTCGCCGCCGCCTACGGCCTCGTGCTCGGGGTTCGCAGCGCTTCTTCCACCGAGGCGCTCAGGAGACGCTTTGACGAAGCGTACAAGCTTCTCTTGAGCACCCGCCCCACGGCCGTCAACCTCCGCTGGGCGCTGGAGCGCCAGCGCCGCGTCCTCGATCGAGCCCTCTCGCACTTGGAGGCCCAAGACCTCCCCCCTAAAGTAGTGGAAGCCCTCTTGGAGGAAGCCCACAAGATCCGCGAGGAGGATATTCAAGCGAATCGGCGCTTGGGCGCGTATGGGGCCGAGCTGCTCCCCGAGGGCGCGCGCGTGCTCACCCACTGCAACGCGGGGGCGCTGGCCACCGCCGGGTACGGGACGGCCTTGGGGGTCATCCGCGCCGCTTGGGAAAGGGGAAAGCTGGATAAGGTATGGGTGGACGAGACCCGGCCCCTCCTCCAGGGCGCGCGCCTTACCGCCTGGGAACTCGCGAAGGAGGGCATCCCCTACGAGATTTTGGTGGACGGGGCTGCGGGGGCTCTGATGGCCCGCGGCCTCGTGGACGCCGTGATCACGGGGGCGGATCGCGTGGCAGCCAACGGGGATGTGGCCAACAAGATCGGGACCTACGCCCTGGCCGTGCTCTCCCGGCGCCACGGAATCCCGTTTTATGTGGCACTGCCCACCTCCACGATCGACTCCCAGATCCCCAACGGGGACGAGATCCCCATCGAGGAGCGCGACCCCGAGGAGGTGCTCTCCGTCGCCGGCCAAAGGGTTGCGCCCGCGGGGGCCTCGGCGAGGAACTACGCGTTCGACGTAACCCCCCATGAGCTGGTAACGGCGCTCATCACGGAGGTGGGCGTCCTGCGCCCGCCCTTCCCCCCGTCGATCGAAAAGGCCCTCGCCCACCCGGAGGCGGTCCATCGGCATGGCCCGGAATCGAGCTAACGCTAACCCCGATCCCAACCCCAACCCCGAAGCCGAGCGGGAGGGGCTGCGCGCCCGGATCGTCGAGGCGGCCCAAAAGATGCTGCAGAAGGGCTTGGTGGTGGGCAGCTTGGGGAACGTGAGCGCCCGCGATCCCCAGGACATGAACGTAATGCACATCACCCCCACAAGCCTCCCCTACGAGTGCATGGCCCCTGCGGACGTCGCGACGATGACCGTCGAGGGGGAGGTCCTAAGCGGAAAGCCGTCGTCGGAGTGGCGGCTTCATGCCGCGATCTATCGGGCGTTCCCCGAAGCGAGGGCCGCGGTGCACGCCCACGGGATCTACGCCCAGGCGTGGAGCTTTCTCTCGGAGCCGCTCCCGGCCCACACGGAGGAACTGGAGATCTTCGCGGGGGGCGACGTGCGGGTGGCCCGTTATGCGCCGTCGGGCACGCAAGAGCTGGCCCGCAACGCCGTGCAAGCCTTGGAGGGGCGCAGGGCGGCGCTCCTGGCCCGCCACGGGATCGTCGCCGTGGGCGCGTCCTTGGAGGAGGCCCTCACGGTCTGCGAGATCGTCGAGCGGCAGGCACACGTCGCCCTGCTGCTGCGGATGCTTCGGGTTGGGGTTCGGGGTCCCTAGTGGGCTTTCTAGGAAGCGATCAGGGGGCGTCGGGCTTCGACTCCACCCGGAGCGCCAGGGGCGGGGCGACCCGCCGCAGCAGCGGAACCAGAAGCCCGGAGAGCAAGCCCACCCCCAACAACACAGCCCCAAGGAGCAGGAGCTGATCGTCGCGGGCGAACGTCGCTCCCACGGCTTGGAGTCCCCGGGTCCAAAGATACGCCCCGGTCACGAAGAGCGCCCGGCGCAGCACCAGGAAGATCAACACCCCGACGTGCTGCAGCGGCAATCGGGGGACGCCGAGCATCCACCCCAAGGCCGTCGCGACCCCGTGCCTCAAGCGGGCGCCCTCCACGCCCAGGTCCCCCGCCCAGGCCAAAGCTCCCAAGCTGATGCCCACGAGACTCGTCGCCAGGTACCACCCGAACAGGAACCGGGCGCTCCCGATGAAGACGTCCTCGGGGAGCACCGTCCCGAACGCGTAGCGCAATCCGGCGATCGTGAGCGCCAACAGGAGCCCGATCATCTCGATCGCCGCATTATAACGCGGGAGCGGGCCCGCCCGACAACGAAGGCCGTGCGCCCCGCGGGGGACACGGGAGCGGGGATCGGGTATCATCGAGGGCCATGAGATACCGTTACGCCGTCTTGGGGGCCGGACGCCAGGGCCAGGCGGCGGCCTTCGACCTCGCCGTCCGCGGGGAAGCCGCGGGGGTCGTCCTCTTCGATGCCGACGAGGGGCGGGCCCACCGGGCCGCGGAGCGGGTGAACAGGCTTGCGGGCCGGACCGTCGCCTCCGCCGCGGGGCTCGACGTCCGCAACCGCGAGCAGCTTCAATCTCAGCTTGAGGGTTTCGACGCGGCGCTCAGCGCCGTGCCCTACCACTTCAACGCGTTTATTACCGAGGCCGCCGTCCGGGCGGGGACCCCCCTGTGCGATCTGGGTGGGAACACGGACGTCGTCTTCCGGCAGAGGGAATTTGACACGGAGGCCCGGGCCCGCGGGATCGCGGTGGTGCCCGACTGCGGCCTGGCGCCGGGGACGGCGAACGTCCTGGCCGTCTATGCGATACGCAGGCTGGAGCGTGAAGGGCTCCGGCCCGAAGGTGTGAAAATCTACTGCGGCGGGCTGCCCCGGCGGCCTCGGGGGCCCTTGGACTACCAGCTTGTCTTCAGTGTGGAGGGGCTGCTCAACGAGTACCTGAGCCCCGCGTACGTGCTGCGCGACGGGCGGGTTCAGACCGTGGAGGCCCTAACGGAGCTGGAGGAGCTGGAGCTGCCCGGCGTGGGGCGCTGCGAGGCGTTTATCACTTCAGGCGGGACGTCCACGGCCCCTTGGGAGTATCAATCAAAGCTGAAAAGCTACGAGTACAAGACGGTGCGCTACCCCGGCCACTGCGCCAAAATTCGACTGCTGAGGGATCTGGGGCTTTTGGAGGGGGAGGCCCGCGCGGTCGTCGCCCAAGCTCTGGAGCGAACGCTCGACTTCGGGGAGCCCGATCTCGTGGTGCTGCGAGTCGTCTGCTCGGGCTCGGACGGCGAACGCGAGGGAAGCGTGCAGCTCGATCTCTGGGACGTCCAAGACGAGGCGACGGGCTTTACGGCGATGGAGCGGACCACGGGCTTCTCCGCGGCGATCGTGCTGCATCAGCTTGCTCGGGGAGAAGTCGCCCCCGGCGTGCGCACGCCCGACTGGGCCGTGGACCCCGAGGTCTACGTAAACGAGCTGCTCAAGAGGGGCTTTCGACTGACGGAGACGGTCCGTCGCCCCTTGGCGCTGAGGCGTGAGCCGGAGTCGAAGTCGGAGCCGTGAGCCACGCGAAGTCCCTGGAGGCGCTCGCCCGCGAGATCGTCCGCTGTCGGCGCTGTCCGCGCCTGGTGGCCTACCGGGAGCGCGTCGGCCTTGAAAAGAAGCGGGCCTTTCGGGACGAGACGTACTGGGCGAGGCCCGTCCCCGGCTTCGGGGACCCGGACGCGTGGCTCTTAATTGTGGGCCTGGCCCCGGCGGCCCACGGGGCCAATCGCACCGGGCGGATGTTCACGGGCGACGTCCCCGGCGGCGCCGCGGACTTCCTCATGGGCGCCCTCCACCGGGCGGGCTTCGCCAATCGGCCCACGAGCCGCGCGCGGGACGATGGGCTTCAGCTTACGGATTGCTTCTTGACGGCCGTGGTCCGCTGCGCCCCGCCCCAGAACAAGCCCTCAGCGGAGGAGATCCGCAATTGCCTCCCCTGGCTCGTCCGAGAGCTGGAGCTGCTCCCGAACGTTCGCGTGGTGCTGGCGCTGGGTCGGGTCGCGTTTCAGGGGGCCTTGAGCGCCCTGGCGCTTCGAGGGACGAAAATCCCCAACCCGAAGCCCCGCTTCGCCCACGGGGCCGTCTACGAGCTGGGGACGTACACGCTCGTGGCCTCGTACCACCCGAGCCGCCAGAACACGCAGACGGGCAGATTGACTCAAGCAATGTTCGACGAGGTGCTGGCGGAGGCGAGACGGCAGCTTTAGCCGAGCGCTTGATAGAGGGTGCGCACCGCCTCGCGGAGGCTCTTTTCCCACTTGTGAGGGTCCAAGGGCAGGGGGCGGCCCCCCCGAGCGAGGAGGGCCCGATTGCCCTCGGGGGTCTCGGGCAACTCCTCCGAGGAGTCCAACAGGGAGCGCTGCCCTTCCCGGTACTCGACCACAAAGAGGGGCACGCCCAGCTCCAGCGCGGTCTTCCCCGAGTGGAACGTGCCGCTCCGCTTTCCCTTTTCGTCCCGCTCGGGTCCGGCCTCGACGACGACAACGAGGTCCGCCAGGGCACATATGATCTGATTGCGGCTCATCGCTTGGGAGGGGCGCCAGGGAGCAGTGGGAGGGAACGGGGAGAGGATGAGCGTGCGCCGCTCCCAGTCTTCGACGTCGCGCAGCTCCCCCTTGGGGGCGAAATGGAGTATGCCCTCGCTCAGGACGAGGGTCGTCCCCCCTCGGGGGGCTTGTAGTGCGCCGTAATGGGCCATGCGGTCCACCCCGCGGGCGTATCCCGAGATGATGTTGACCCCGCGCCGGGCCAACCCGAGCGCGATCCCCTCCGCGCAGCGCAGCCCCCAAGGGGAGGCGTTGCGCGCGCCGACGATCGCCACCCCGGGACGGCAAAGGAGCCGCAAGGGCTTCGGACGGGAACCGCGATAGAAGAGCCACGGCGGGGCGTTCAGCCGCTGTCGTAACCGCTCGGGATAGGCGTCGTCCTCCGGATCTAAGAAGTCCCCCCCGGCAGTCCGCAGGGTCTCGTACTCCCGCACGGCCTCTTCGTAGACCGCCCGCGGGGCTCGAACCTTCGCCTTGTACAGGGCGTAGAGGGCTTCCCTTTGCGTTCGGTTCCTACGCATCTTCGGGTTACCGTCGCCACGTCGTCTTGGTGAGGACCAACACGTAGACTGCCCTCACCCGTCCTTGGTTGTACAGGACATCCGTAACCTCGTGCAACGTCTCCCCGGAGCGATAGACGTCGTCGAAGAGCAGGACGCGCTTGCCCTCCAGCGAGCGATCCGCCACGCGGAACGCGCCGCGAAGCTGCTCCCGACGGCTCTGCGGGTCGTCGAGGCTCCGCAGGGGCGGCGTCCGGCGCGTCTTGAGGAGATAGCGGAACCGTACGGGCAGCCCCGTTTTCTCTCCCAAGCGATCGGCCAGCACTTCAATGGGCTGTAGGCGGCGGGACTGGGAGGGCGGGACCGGGAGCAGCGCCGCCAGCTGCCCGCGCCGGAAGACCTTCACACGTTGCTGCAGGAAAGCCGCGGCAGCATCCGTCAGGGGTTCGACCTCGCGCCAGTCCGGGGGATCTCGGTACTTAAGTCGGGAAAGTCGGGCTCCTAATTCGCCGGAGTAGTAGTCCAAGGCCCATCCGGCCCGCCAGTTGCCTTCCAGCCAAATGCCGGAATCCGCCATCGTGGCCTCTTCCCCTTGGACCGTGAGGTGCTTATACCGTATCCGGGGATGCTATCTTACAAAAGCGTGGGACCCGCATCGAGTTCTCCCCGAGTTATCCCTTATATCCCGTGCAGGGAGAACGGACGTTCTGGCGATCCCTCCTCGCACCCGTTATCGTGGGGCTCATTCCACCGATGAGGTGACCTCCATGAGACGCATCGCTCTTATTGGGATCGCGGCTGTGGTCCTTCTGCTTCTGATAGGCGTGGGATACTACCTCGTCACGAGGAACCCCCAATGGGTGCAGGCGGCCCGCGCCGAGGTCGAGGTCCTCCTCGCGAACGAGCTTCCCACGACGTTCAACGAGTCCTCCTCCCTGAGACCGTCGCCCGCTCCTGCCCCGACGGCCGAGGGGCCGTCTGCGGCCCCTCCCGCGGGCGTCTTGCGGCTGGCCTCCTGGAACACCCTTCACCTAGGCTGGAACAACGGAAAGGACTTAAACAAGCTCGCATGGGTTCTCACCCGCTACGACGTGATCGCCCTCCAGGAGGTGATGAAGACCTCGGGAAGCCGCGACCCTTTAGCGGCCCTTAAGGCCGTCGAGGAGCGCGTCGAATCGCTGACGGGCGCCCCCTGGGCTTATCAGGCGACCTCCGACGCCATCGGGCGCAGGACGTATCGCGAGTACTACGCCGTGCTCTACCGCGAGGATCGCGTCGCATTCGCGGGGGAGGCCGCCGTCTTCCCCGACCCCGAGGACGTCTTCATCCGCGAGCCCTTCTACGCGAGCTTCCGGGCCGGGAACTTCGACTTCACGCTCATCACGATCCACGCCATCGGGCCGGGGGAGGAGACCCTCGACGACGAGATCGCGGCCCTGCGGGACGTCTTCGCCCAGGTGCAAGGGCAGTCCGCCTGCGAGGACGACGTGATCCTGGTGGGGGACTTCAACACGCCCGCCAAGAGCCGCGATTGGAGCGCCCTCCGGGGGCTCCCCACCGTGGTCAACCTCATCCCGGCGACCACGAAGACCTCCATCGGCACCCGGGGGATGTCCAAGTCGTACGACAACATCTGGCTCCAGGAGCGCCATACGGCCTACGAGTTCACCGGCCGCGCGGGGGCGTATCCCTTCTTCGAGGATCTATACCCAAACGCGGAGAACCCCTATCGCATCGCCCGCAAGGAAGTGTCGGATCACGTTCCCGTGTGGGCCGAGTTCGCCACCGACCGGCCCGATGACGACGGGTGCGGGGAAATTTAAGCCGAGCTAGAGGCCCGACGGGAGGGACCCCCCTCGTCCCGCCGCGTGCCCGCGCCGCCTCCTCAAGCTCCGCTTGGCCAGGAAGAGCAAGAGCAGCAGCCCGCTCAGCGGAATCCCGATCCCTACCCCGTATCCGGGCAGACGAAGGGCCCCCATCCAGATCCAGAGGGTGCCTACGAGCCAGCCCAGGACGACCGCGGGTACGTCCATCTTGGGATCGATCCGGTGATGCGGGTAGAGAAGGGTCCACACCCCATAGGCGGTTCCGGTGACGATGAGCCCCCATGTGATCCCGGCGGAAATCGCCCCCTTCAGGGGGTAAAGGACAGGAAGCTCCAGCAGCAGGGTGAGGCCCACGCCGAGCCCGAGGAGGAGGAAGGGATAAACCAAGACCGTGCTAACGAGCGCTTTCTCCTCCCGGGTGAGCGGAGCCCCTTTGTGATCCGGAACCCGCTCCTCCCACGACCTCGAGGGAAACCGCTTCCACAACCACTCCTCCGCTCGCTCGACGGCGGTCACGATCCGACCCCACACAGCACTCACCCTCTTCGACTCTGGGTTCTTCTCCCACGAGGAGTGTAGCCTCCATCGCCCAACAGGACAAAAGCAGAAGGGAGCAGGTGGGACCGGATCTACGTGAGCCGCTCGATGGCCTCGTCCAGGGTGAGGAGCTCTTCCTCCCCCGTTTGCATGTCCCGCAGCTTCACCTTGCCCTGCCGGTGTTCCTCCGGGCCCAGGATGAGCACGTAGGGGATCCCGTAGGCGTTGGCGTAGCGGAGGTTCTCGCTGATCCCCTTGCCCGCCAGGTCCAGATCCGTGGGAACCCCCGCGTCCCGCAAGGCTTGGGCAACTCTCAATCCTTCTTGGGGGAGGGCGATGGGCACGACGTAGACGCGCGTCACGGTCTTTTTGGCGGGTCCCTTACGAACCCCCTTGAGCAGCTCCGTGATGGGCTCAAGCCCAAAGGAGATCCCGACCGCGGGGTACTTCTCACGCCCCCCGAGGAAGTTCCCGATGAGGTCATCCCAGCGGCCCCCCGCGGCCACCGAGGAGTCGAAGGGCGGATCGAGGCTGTAGACCTCATAAATTACGCCCGTGTAGTACGCCAGCCCCCGGGCCAGGGAGGGCACGAAGCGCACCTCGGGGCGCTCGGGGAGGTACACGAACATCTCCTTCAGCTCCCGAATCCCCTCGCTTTCGGGGACTTCCTGCTCGATTGCCGCAAGCACCTCGTCCGTGGGGCCCTCGGCGCTCAGGATCTCGAGCCAGCAGTCCGCGCTCTCGGGGGCGATCCCCTTCTCCACCAGCTCCCGGCGGACGCCCCCGTGCCCGATCTTCTCGAGCTTGTCCACGGTCAGGATGCCCGTGTCTTGGAGTTCGGGGGGGACGCCCGCGCGTGCGGCCAGATCCTTGAGCAGCTTACGGTGGTTCACCCGGATCTCGACCTTAAAGCCCAGGCGGTCGAAGACGTCGAGGGCCAGCAGCACGAACTCCGCGTCGGCCAGGGGGGAGTGGACCCCGACGGTGTCGACGTCGCACTGGTAGAACTCACGATACCGGCCCGTCTTGATGGGGCCGTTGCGGAAGACGGGCCCGATCTGATAGCGCTTGAACGGCCGTTTGATCGTGGGGTGCATCCCGATGAAGCGCGCCAGCGGGGTGGTGAGCTCGTAGCGCAGGGCCAGGTCCCGTCCGGCGCGGTCCTTGAGGCGAAACGTCTCCTTCAAGATCTCCTCGCCGCCCGCGTACTTCGCGGCGAGGATCTCCCAGCGCTCGACGATGGGGGTCTCCAGGGGGCTAAAGCCGTAGCGCTCGAACACGTCTCTTAAGAGCGCGATGACCTCATCCCGCAGCAGCTTCTCCTCCGGGGGGAAGTCCCGCATTCCCCGGGGCGGCTGAAGCTTCATGGAATTCGTTCCCTCCGTCCCGTCCGTTGTCGCAGCCCTTTCGACGTGAGATGGCTTAAGCTTAGGGGTTAAACGCGATCGGCGCAAATGTGCCGCCGTCCCTCCGTGTCCACAAGGACCGGAACCCGGTCAGAATCGCAGGGCGATCCCCACACCGTAGAAGGGCTGCACGAAGCGCTCCACAAGGGGGCACGTAGAGCCCGACCTCGTTGAAGAACGTCCACGATCCCGCTGCGTTCAGGGGAAAGCTCCAGCGCACACCGGCTCCCAGTTGGGGAACGAAGCCGTCCACCACGTCGAACAGGAACAGAGCCTGAAGGGAGAGGGCGAACTGAGGCGAGAGGTGCCAGCGCAGGCCCGTCTCTAAATCCCACGTCCCGGAGAGGAAGTAGGCTCCGCTTGCCCACACCCCGAGGGAGCGGATAAGGGAAATCTCAGCCTCCAAGCCGAAGCCGGGGGCGAAGAACGTCGGGTTCGCCAAGACAAGATAAGGAAACCGAGATGCTAGAGCCTTGTGCAGTCAGGTCGAAAAATGCAATCATCATGAGGAACAATACAGCCCAAGAAATAATATTGCCGTATGGTAGGCACCGTTAAGGAATGGAGAAAACCTCCTTGAGGACGAGATGATGATTGTGGAACCAAGCGAACATCCGCAGCCAACGGGTGATGCTCCGATGATCTCTGCGATGTTGGGGAAACGAACCGTCAAA
>JALUUA010000332.1 GCA_027021605.1 Candidatus Bipolaricaulota bacterium
TGCGGGGAAGAGCGTCGGCCTTCGGGGCTCCCCCCCGAAGGCGTGCGCGGCGTGGGCCAGGGCGAGCCACAGAAGCCCGATCCCAGCGCAGACGATCGCTCTTCGGGGTCCTGTCCGGATAGCCATGCGCCGCAAAGGCTAGTGGACGAATGCGTCGATGTCAAGCTCGTTTTGTTAGTCGGCCCCTTGACAACTCCCCCGATTTCTGCTAGGGTAAGCTCCACGCTACGCTCGCACAAGGGATAGGGCTGAGGTATCATGCCATGACCCGGCACGATCGCGTGCAGCCGAGGCCGATCGCGGAGAACCTCCGCCCCCTCTTTATCTTCCCGACCTTTTGGCCCCCTCGGGGGGCTTAACACTCACACACAGCGATTCCACTTGCCATTTCGAGGACGGAAAACACCCTAAAGAAGCGCTCCTTCGGCGCCGCTGCTTGCTGGAGGGCGCCCAGGGAGCTACCCTGAATCCGCCTACAAGGAGGTTGGGAAGATGGTCGTCGTGATGAAGCCGGGTGCCACGGAGGAGCAGATCCAAAGCGCCAGCCGCAAGCTCGAGGAGCTGGGCTTTCGCGTCCACCGCGTCGACGGGGTGAATCAGACCATTCTGGGGGCGATCGGCGACAAGCGGGGGCTCGATTTCCACCAGCTGCGCCTCCTCCCCGGGGTGCGCGAGGTCGTCGAGATCACCAAGCCCTACAAGCTCGCCAGCCGGGAGTTCAAACCCGAGGACTCCGTCATCAAGCTCGACGGGATCGAGATCGGCGGTCGGGATCTGGTGCTGATGGCCGGCCCCTGCTCCGTGGAAAGCGAGGAGCAGATCCACACGATGGCCCGGATCGTGGCCGACCACGGGGCCAAGGTGCTGCGCGGCGGGGCGTTCAAGCCCCGGACCTCCCCCTACAGCTTCCAGGGGCACGGCGAGCGGGGGCTCCGGTGGCTGCGGGAGGCCGCCGACGAGAACGGCCTCTTGGTCGTCACCGAGGTGATGGGGGCCTCCCAGGTGGACCTCGTGGCCCAGTACGCCGACATCCTCCAGATCGGCGCGCGGAACATGCAGAACTACGCGCTGCTGCGGGCCGTCGGCCGCTGCGAAAAACCCGTGCTCCTCAAGCGGGGCTTGGCCGCCACCGTGGATGAATTTTTAATGGCCGCCGAGTACATCATGAACGAGGGGAACCATCGGGTGGTGCTGTGCGAGCGGGGGGTGCGGACGTTCCTCACCCACACGCGCTTCACCCTCGACGTGGGCGCGATCCCCGTCATCAAGGAGGTCTCGCACCTGCCCATCATCGTGGACCCGAGCCACGCCGCCGGGCTGCAGAAGTGGGTGATCCCCCTGGCGCGGGCGGGGATCGCCGCCGGGGCCGACGGCCTCTTAGTGGAGGTCCACTACGCGCCCGAAAAAGCCCTCAGCGACGGCGAGCAGGCCCTCCGCCCCGAGCAGTTCGCGGAGTTGATCCGCGAGGCGGAGGGGATCGCCCGCGCCGTCGGGCGGCGCCTGGACCTCTCGGCCCCTCCCCTCCCCGAGAGGAAGAGGGAAGGCGCGCTTCAGCCGTAGCTCGTCCATGGAGGTCCACATCCGCCCGGCCCGCCGGATCGCAGGCGAAGTGCGGGTCCCCGGCGACAAGTCCCTTTCCCATCGAGCCCTGATGCTGGGGGCCCTCGCCCACGGCGAGAGCTTGCTGCAGGACCTCTCCCCGGGGGCGGACGTTCAGAGCACCGCCCGGTGCCTGCGGGCGCTCGGGGTTTCTATTGACTTCCATTCTGGGGGGAACGGTTCGGAGGGTCCGACGGTCTCCGTCCGGGGGGTGGGGCTCTCCGGCCTCTCTCCCCCTGAAGGTCCCCTGGACGCGGGCAACTCGGGGACGACGATGCGGCTCCTTGCGGGGGTCTTGGCGGGCCAGCCCTTCGAGAGCGTGCTCACGGGGGACGCGTCGCTCCGAAGGCGGCCCATGGGGCGCATCGTCGAGCCCCTCTCCCGCATGGGGGCTTCGATCGAGAGCGAGCGGGGCCGGGCGCCCCTGCGCATCCGGGGCGGACGGCTGAAGGGCATCCGCTACGAGCTGCCCGTCCCCAGCGCGCAGGTGAAGTCGTGCGTGCTGCTGGCCGGGCTGTTCGCCGAGGGGGAGACGACCGTGGTCGAGCCCGTGCCCACCCGGGACCACACCGAGCGGCTGCTCCGGCAGCAGGGGGCCACAATCGAGCGCTCCGGGCGGACGATCGCCCTTCGACCGGGCGCTGCGCTGAAGCCCCTCGCGCTGCGGGTGCCGGGGGACCCCTCCTCAGCGGCCTTCTGGGTGGCCGCCGCGACGCTTCTTCCGGGCAGCAGGCTTCTCATCAGGGGCGTGGGCCTCAACCCCACGCGCACGGGATTTCTGGCAGCTTTACAGCGCATGGGGGCCTGCGTTTCTAGACAAAATGTGCGGGAGGAGGCGGGCGAGCCCGTGGGCGATCTCGTCGTCCGGGGGGCCGAATCCCTCCAGGCCATCGAGGTCGGGGGCGAGGAGCTGCCCGCGCTCATCGACGAGGTGCCCCTCCTCGCCGTGGTGGCCACCCAAGCCGAGGGCACGACCGTCATCCGCGACGCCGGGGAGCTGCGGGTGAAGGAGACGGATCGCCTGCGGGCCGTGGCCCGGAATTTAGGACGCATGGGAGCTGAAGTCGAAGAGCTTCCCGAGGGGCTCCTCATCCCCGGGCCGCAGCCCCTCCGGGGCGCGCGGCTCCCCTCGTACGGGGACCACCGCATCGCGATGGCCTTCGCGATCGCGGGCCTGTGCGCCTCGGGCGAGACCGTCATCGAGGGCGCGGAGTGGGCGGACGTCTCGTACCCCGGGTTCTTTGAGGTGCTCGATCGGCTCTCGGAGCCGGAGCGGTGATCCCCGTGGAGCGCCGGGAGTTCGCGGTCATCGGGGACCCCATCGCGCACTCGCTCTCCCCAGAGCTGTTCGCGTTCGTCTTCCGGGCGCTGGGGGTTGCGGATCGCTATCGCTATCGGGCGTGGCGCGTCCCGGCCCACGAGCTGCCGGAGGCTCTCGAGCGGGTCCGCCGGGGGATGCTTGCGGGGATCAACGTGACGATCCCCCACAAGGAGCGGGTGATCCCCCTGCTGGACGCCCTCGATCTGCGGGCGGCGCGGACGGGGGCGGTCAACACGATCGCCCGCGAGGGCGGGGGGCTCAAGGGGTACAACACGGACGTCGGGGGCTTCCTGCGGGCGCTGCGGGAAGCGCGGGTCGACCCAAGGGGCGAACGGGTTGTCGTCCTAGGGGCCGGAGGGGCCGCCCGGGCGGTCCTCTTGGCGCTCGTGGAGATGGGGGTTGCCCACATCGCCGTGGGGAACCGCACGCGGGAGCGGGCGGAGCGCTTGATGAAAGACCTACAAGCTCGCACGGGCTTTTCCCGCTGGGAGGTCGTGGGATCGGGCGATCCCGCGCTGTCGGAGGCCGTCCGAGGGGCTTCCCTTCTGGTGAACGCGACTTCCGTGGGGATGCACCCTTACCCTCAGAGGTGCCCGCTCCCCGACCCGAGCGCGCTCCACCCCGGGCTTGCGGTGATGGACCTCGTCTACAACCCCTTGGAAACGCAACTGCTGCGGGAGGCCAAGGGGAGGGGGACGCGCCCGATCGACGGGCTCAACATGCTCATCTACCAAGCCTTGGAAGCCTTGGAGATCTGGACGCAGGGGGAGCTGCGCTGGGAGGGCCCTATCACCGACATTCGGGAACACTTGGCGGGAGTTCTGCACGAGAGGGAGGAGGCGACATGCCGGAGCGAACGATCGTCGAGCACTTGAAGGCACAGTTAGAAAATGCCTACAAGGGGAGCCGGTGGCACTCGCTGCTCCGGGCCCTCGAGGGCATCACGCCCGAGGAGGCGGCGTGGAAGCCCCCGGCGTACGCGGGCTTCCCCTGGATGCGGGGCTCGATTGTGGAGATCGTCTTCCACGTGGGCGGGGACAGCCTCTACCAGCTCGATCACGCGCTGGGAAAGCGGGAGCTGACGTGGGAGGCGCTGCAGGAGCGCTTCGAGCGCGAGGGCGGAGATCTCTCGGCGGCCTTAAGGCTGGCGGAGGAGGGGTACAGCGCCCTGCAGAAAGCGCTCGAGTCCCTCACGGATGAGGAGCTTCAGCGGGAGTACCCCACCCCCGAGAGCAGGGGGAAGCAGAAGCGCACCCTTCAGGCGTTCTTCGAGATGATGATCGAGCACCACCTCTATCACGCCGGGCAGATCGTGTATGTCCGCTGCCTCTATCAGGGGCTAAAGCAGCAGGGCTCTGGAGCCCGCTGACCATTGCACGGTTTCTGTCGGGCGATAGAATGGGTACAGCAGAGAAGATGACCAAGAAACAGGTTCAAGGCTTTCCCCCGGGATGGGATGAAGAAAGGGTGCAGCGTGTTCTAGCCCACTACGAATCCCAGTTTGAGGAGGAAGCGGTCGCGGAGGACGAGGCCGTCTTTGAGGACCCTTCTCAGACCACGATGGAGGTCCCCACCGAGCTGGTTCCTAAGATCCGCAAAATGATTGCTGAATTTACCGCAAAAAGCTAACCCTCACGTGCTTGAGACCCCGGTGCCGGCTCCCCCACGGTTTGGGCGTCGACGTTGAGGATCTCGACGGGCTTTTCGGGGACGAGGTGGAGCGTCTGCGTCGGGAAGGCGAACTCAATCCCTTCCTCCTCAAAGCGCTTCTTGATCTCGAACAAGATTTCCTCGATGCACTGTAGATATTGCTCGTAGTCGAGGTACTTGCACCAGTGGTTCACCAAGATGTTAAGCGAGAAGTCTCCGTAGCTGTTGAAGTAGGCCCGGTACTGGGCCGTCCCCGGGTGGTTCGCCATCACTTCCCTTAAGATCTCCACGGCCCTCTTGAGCTTTTCGTAGCTCGTGTCGTAGGTGACCCCGATGGTGAAGTTCGTCCGGCGGGTGGGGCGGGCGTCCAAGTTGTCGATTTTGGCGTTGGCGATCACGCTGTTGGGGAACGTCACCAGCGTCCCGTCGAACGTCCGCAACCGGGTGCTGCGCAGTCCGATGGCCTCGATCTTGCCCGTAAAGCCCTCCACGCTCACGGCGTCCCCGATGGTGAAGGGGCGATCCAGAAAGAGGGTCACCGCTCCGAAGACGTTCTCCAGCGTCGGGCGGGCGGCCAGCGCCACGGCCAGCCCCGCGATCCCCAAGCCCGCCAGGAGCCCCGCGATCTCGATCCCTAAGTTCTCCAACGTCAACAGGGCGATGACGATGACGGCAAACGTCCGCAGCGTGAGGCGGGCTACGTGCAGCAAGGTGTCGTCCAGCTTCGATTCCGTCTGCTCCACCCGGACCTTAAAGAACGCAACCCCGGTATCAATGAGCCGCAGGGTGAAGTAGAGCACCGTAAGCGCGACGAGCCCCACGAGCACGCTGTCGATGAGCTGCCGCACTTCCTCGGAGATGGTTCGGGGCTCGAAGATCTGCACCGCGGCCCAGAAGACGAGGGTAAACAGCAGGAGCTTCAAGGGGGTGCGGGCCAGCTTCACCAAGGACTCATAGAACTCGGGCTGCTTCTCCCGCAGCCCGCTGAGCCAGCGGGACTCCAACAGCCGCAGAATCACGAAGTACCCCACGAAGGCCACAAAGGCCACGCCCAGGAGATACGCATAGCTCTGCAGGGGGTATCCCAAGAACTTCCAATCCCAAGG
>JALUUA010000333.1 GCA_027021605.1 Candidatus Bipolaricaulota bacterium
TCCCGCCGGAGGGCCTCCTCGGTCCAGCGCCTCCCCTCGGCGATTTGCCCCGTGACGTACCAAAACCGTTCGAGCGCGCAGACCAACCGCAGGGCCTCCTCCACGCGGTCCCGCTGAAACGCCCACCGAAGCGCTGTCCGAAACTCCTCGGCCTCCCGTCCCAGCCGGACCAGCCAGCTCTTCTCCTCGGAGCCGAGCAACCCCCGCTCGCCCCGTTCGGCCCGCCTGAGAAAGTAGTCGAAGTGCCGGTTCCGGATGGCCTCCGCTTCGTCGGAATCCTCCAGCTTCTCCCGGGCGTATTGGCGGACGATCTCCAGCAGCCGGTAGCGCCTCGCCTTGAACCGGACCAGCGATTTGTCGACCAGGCTGCTCAGCCGCTCCACGACGGCCGCCACGCCCTCCTCGTCCTCCCCGCAGACGGCCTCGACCGCCTCGAGCGAGACCCGCCCCGCGAAGACGGAGAGCCGGTGGAGCAGCCGTCGCTCGTCGGGGGAGAGCAGCTCGTAGCTCCAGTCCATCGCGGCCCAAAGCGTTCGATGGCGGGGGAGGGCCGCACGGCTTCCCGAGGTCAGCCAGCGGAAGCGATCCTCCAGGCGCGCGGCGATCTGACGCACCGAGAGGGAGGGGACGCGGGCCGCGGCCAGCTCGAGGGCCAGGGGCAATCCCTCCAGGCGGCGGCAGATCTTCCGGACGTCCTCGGCGTTGTCGTCGGTCAAGGCGAAGTCGGGCCGACAGGCGCACGCCCGCTCCACGAAGAGCTTTATGGTGTCGTAGCCCATCAAGTCGTCGACAGGGGCGTCCGGAGGCGGCAGGCCCAGGGGGGAGACTTCCCAAACCGCCTCCCCCAGAAGCCCCAGCCGCTCCCGGCTGGTCGCCAGGACGCTCAGGGAGGGGCAGCCCTCCAGCAGCCGGATCACCAGGTTCGCGGAGGCATCCAGGAGGTGCTCGCAGTTGTCCAACACGAGCAGCACACACTGTGACCGGAGGGTGCGGATGAGCGCCTCCACGGGGCTGCGGCCCGGCCCCTCGCGCACCTCCAACGCCGTAGCGACCGCGTGAGGGACGCGGTCGGGATCGCTTACGGACGCCAGCTCCACCCACCAGACCCCGTCCCGAAAGCGATCCCGCAGCTCAAACGCGGCTTCCCGGGCCAGCCGTGTCTTCCCCACCCCGCCGAGGCCGACCAGCGTCACGAGGCGATGGTCCTCGAGAGCTTGGCCCAGACCCCGGATCTCCCGTGCCCGACCGACGAAGGACGTGCGGGGGTGGGGGAGGTTGTGCGGCGTCTTCCTCTCGAGGGAAACGGCCTCCCCACGCAGGATGCGCTCCCGAAGCACCCGGATCTCGGAGCCGGGCTCGACGCCCAGCTCCTCGTGAAGGATCCGACGACACGCCTCGTACTGCCGCAGGGCCGCGCTCCGGCGACCCAGCACCCCGTACAGCTCCATCAGGTCCCGGTGGAGCTCCTCGTGCAGCGGGTCCTGCGCCAGGGCCATCCGGCCGTACTCGAGCGCCTGCGCGTAATTCCCCAGCGCCCGGTGGTGCCGGAGGAGCCCCTCGAGGGCTTCCCGATACGCCTCTCGGAGGCGCTCGGCCTCGGAGAGGACCCAGTCCTCGTAGAAGCCGTCGAGGAAGCGCCCCCGGTAGAGGCCGACGGCCCGCTCGCGCAGGCGGGCCTGCTCCGCCCCGGACGCGAGCTCGGCTTCCCTCAGCAGCCGCTCGAACTCGCGGGCGTCACAACGGCAGTCGAGCTCGGGGTTGAGCTGCACCGCGCGGTCCTGCGCGAGGATCGCGTCCTTGCCGAGGAGTCGCCGGAGCTGGTAGACCGCCTGGCGGAGGCTCATGCGGGCCTTGTCCACGTCGACCTCCGGCCAGAACGCCTCCAGGAGCACCTCGCGAGGGTGGGGACGGTCGCGGTGGTAGGCCAGATAGGCCAAGAGCGAGGCGATCTTTTGGCTGCGAAATCCCCGTATGGGCTCCCCGGCGCGCTCGACCTCCAACCCGCCGAAGAAACGGATCTTGAGCTCTGTATATCCCATAAGAGCTCCTTAAAATACTTTCGTTATCCTATCCGTTCCGACGGGGCGCGTCAACTCAGGCGGCGAAAACGCCGGACGATAGGGGCGTTCACGCTTTGTTCACACCGTCGGTGTTACGCTCGGCCGGTCGAAGTCCCGGACTTCAATACGGCCAAGAAGTCGGCCTCGAAAGGAGGACATCTGAGCACCTCAGGGCCTCGACGAGCCACCTTCATCGTGCGCCTGTGGACCGAGGGCACGCGGGAAGACCCGAACGGAGACGCAGTCTGGCGGGGGCTGGTGGAGCACGTCCAGACCGGGGAACGCCGCACCTGCGCCGATGTGCGGGAAACGTTTCGGTACATCCAGAGGAAGCTGGATTCGGAAGGAGGGAATCCATGAGTGAGAAGCTGGGCAGGGTAAGTCGCTTGGAGGTCTTTCTCGAGGCCCTTCGGAATCGGATTCGGAGCCGACCAAGCCGCTTGCCTTATGTGGACAATGTGGACCTGCTGGGCCGGGTGCCTTTGTTCGAGGGGTTCAGTCGACACAGCCTCCGGAGGATCGTCCGCCACGCGGACATCGTGAACCTGCGGGCCGGGAAGGTGCTGGCCCGCCGGGGGGAGCTGGGGCTGGAGTTCGTGATCCTGCTGGCGGGTCGAGCTTGGCTCGAGGGGCCGGGAGGGACCCGTCGCTCCCTCTCCGTCGGGGATTGTTTTGGCGGAAAAGCCTGCCTGGACGGGAAGCCCCGCGGCACGACCGTCGTGGCCGACACGGACGTGGCCTTGGCCGTCTTCCCCGTTCGGGCCTTCAGCTATCTGTTGGACATGGTACCGGAGTTGTCGCGGCAGATGTTGCTTCACCTCTGCGAGCGCTTAGACCAAGCCGAACGAGACGGGGGAGTTGACCGGCATCTTCCCGCCCGGCCCGGTCCCCTGCCGCAAACCACGACACGATAAGCAGAGAACGCCCAGCGTCCCGGCAGCCCCTTCCCGTTGTTGACATTCCCCCGCCCCTTGGGTATGCTCATTTCGCTATGGATCGGAAGAAGCTCTACATCCGCACCTGGGGCTGCCAGATGAACGAGCACAAGAGCGAGGGGATCGCCGGGCTCCTCGCTCGGCACGGGTATGAGCTGGTGGATCGCCCCGAGGAGGCGGATCTGGTGATCTTTAACACCTGCATGGTCCGCGAAAAGCCCGAGGAGAAGATCTTCTCCGAGGCGGGGATGATCCGCAAGCTCAAGGAGAAGAAGCCCGGGATGCTCCTGGGGGTGGGCGGCTGCGTCGCCCAGGCCCTGGGCAAGAGGATCGTCGAGCGCAGCCCCGCGGTGGACTTCGTGTTCGGCAGCGCCAACATCTCCGACATCCCCCGGCTGCTGAAGGAGCTGGAGGAGCGGAGGCGAAACGGCCACCCGGGCCGGGACGAGCCCGTCATGGCCGTCTCCAAGATCCCCGATCGCCTGGAGGATCTGCCCTTCTTGCGCCGGAGCCGCTTCCAGGCCAAGGTCACGATCACCGAGGGCTGCTCCAACTTCTGCTCCTTCTGCATCGTCCCCTACACCACGGGGCTCCTGCGGAGCCGCCTCCCCGGCGACATTATCAGAGAAGTCAGCGAGCTGGCCGCCCAGGGCTACAAGGAAGTCCAGCTCTTGGGTCAGAATGTTGATTCCTATGGAAACGACCTCGACGATCCCGACATCAACTTCGCCAACCTGCTGCGGGCCCTCACGAGGATCGAGATCCCCCGGATTCGCTTCACCAGCTCGCACCCCAAGGACATCACCCCCGCAGTGATCGACGTTTTAGCTGAAGACAACAACATCTGCGAGCACGTCCACATGGCCGTCCAGGCGGGGAGCGACAAGGTGCTCAGAGACATGCGCCGCGGCTACACCAAGGAGCAATTTTTGGAGCTGGTCTACGAGCTCAAGAAGCGGGTCCCCGGGGTGAACATCACCACGGACATCATCGTGGGCTTCCCCACCGAGACGGAACAGGACTTCGAGGAGACCGTCGATCTCGTGAAGAAGGCCCGCTTCGGCGGGGCGTATATCTTCAAATATTCCCCGCGCCCGGGGACGATCAGCTACTACAAGTGGCCCGACGCCGTGCCCCCCGAGGAGAAACAGCGGCGGCTGGAGTACCTGCTGCAGCTGCAAAAGCAGATCGTCGCCGAGGACAACCAAAAGCGGGTCGGGGGAGTTGTAGAGGTGCTCGTGGAGGGGGAGGCCAAGCCCGGCTCGGGGCAGTTCCTGGGCAAGACCCGCGACAACAAGGCGGTCGTCTTCCCCGGGAAGCCCGAGTGGGTAGGGGAGTTCGTCCGCGTTCGGGTCGACTCGGCCACGGTAGCGGGGCTCTTCGGCGAGGTCGTGGACGCGCCTGCTGCTTTGCCTTCGGCCCCGACCCCAGTGCCGGTGTCGGCGTCGGCGCCGGCGCGCGCGGCCGCCCGCTAGCCCGATGCGATGAAGGTTTCGCAGTTCATGGCCCGCCAATTCCCGGTCGTGCGGGAGGAGATGCCCGTCCGCGAGTTTGTCCGGGCGCTTTGCGAGGGGGCCCCGGGGACCTCCGGGCTGCCCGTGGTCGATCCGGAGGGCCATGTGGTGGGATTCCTCTCCGAGCGGGACGTCCTCGAGGCCGCGCTGCCCGATTATCTGGACCTGCTCCAGAGCGAGTCGATCTGGCCCGAGGTGGAGCAGTTCTCCCTGAAGCTCAAGGAGGTAGCCGAGGAGCCCGTCCGCAGCTACATGCGGACGGACGTCGTCAAGGTAACGGAGGAGGAGGACGACCTCTACGTGGCGGAGCTGATGATCCGCAAGGGGCTCAAAGTGCTCCCCGTGGTCGACGCCGAGGGGAAGCTCGTCGGCCTCGTGCGGCAGGTCGACCTCCTCAAGGGGATGCTGTAGCCTTCCCGCCCGTGTCCGTCCGACTTCAGCGGGTGGGCCCATCGCGTGCACCATGAGACTTCGTGAGATCCAGAGGCGGAAGGCGCGGGTGGTGGACGTCGGCGGGGTGAAGATCGGCGGCGAGCACCCCGTCGTCGTGCAGTCCATGACGTCCACCGACACCCGCGACGTCGAGGCGACCGCGGCCCAGATCCACGAGCTGGAAAGGGCGGGCTGCGAGATCGTGCGGGTGGCCGTGCTCAACATGGACGCCGCCCGCAACCTGGGGGCCCTCAAGGAGCGCATCTCGATCCCGCTGGTCGCCGACATCCACTTCGACCACCGCCTGGCCCTGGAAGCGATCCGCCAAGGGGTCGATAAGGTGCGCCTCAACCCTGGGAACATCACCAAGCCCGAGAAGATCAAGGAGGTCGTCCAGGCGGCAAAGGACGCGGGGGTTCCCATCCGGGTGGGGGTCAACTCGGGCTCCCTCCCCAAAGATTTGCTGATCAAGCACGAGGGGGCCACGCCCGAGGCGATGGTGGAGGCAGGGCTTCGGGAGATCGAGATCTTAGAGTCCCTCAACTTTTACGACATCGTGATCTCCCTCAAGAGCACGGACGTGCGGGTGATGATCGAGTCGTATCGTCTGATGGCCAAGCACGTGGAGTACCCCTTCCACTTGGGGGTCACGGAGGCGGGGCTGGGGGATGCGGCGATCGCC
>JALUUA010000334.1 GCA_027021605.1 Candidatus Bipolaricaulota bacterium
AGGCCATGATCATCGAATCTGTGCTCCCCGAGATCGAGGAGGAGGCCAACCGGCTGCTGGCCCTGATGACCGACGGGCGCATGTACGTGCGCCTGGAGACCCAACAAGAAAAGCGCACGGGAGGGGTCAAAGAGACGTTGAACATCGTCATCGCCGACGAGCGCGGCGAGCGCCCCTACGAGCTCTACAGCGGCGGGGAAGCCTTCCGGGTCAACTTTGCCCTGCGCATTGCCTTGAGCAAGCTGCTGGCCCGCCGGGCTGGCGCGCGCCTGCAAACCCTTTTCATTGACGAGGGGTTTGGCTCCCAGGACCGCGTGGGGCGGGAGCGCCTGGTGGAGGCCATCAAAGCCATTCGGGACGAGTTCGCCCGCATTTTCGTTATCACCCACATCGAGGAGTTGAAGGACGCCTTCCCAGCCCGCATTGATGTGGTCAAGGACGATGAAGGGAGCCAGGTGTACGTGACGAGGGGGGTATGAGCGATTTCGTTCCGCCAACGGTGCGCCACGTGTGGCGAATGGCCCTGCCGCTGGGCACCCGCCTGGTGGCCGGGGAAGCCGGCCTGAACCGGCCAGTGCGCTGGGCTCGCTCCAGCGGGCACAACCTGCCCCTCTTCCCGGGGCTCAGCGCCGAGGAACTGGCGCTGCTGGACCTCAAGGCGGCACGGGTCTTCAACCCCAGCCTGAGCCTGGCCCGCGTGGTAAGAGCCCTGGCCGAGGTGCCGGTGAGCGCCCTGGCAACCTACCCTCCGGTGGACGCTACCGCCCGCGCCCGGGCCGACGAGGTGGGCATTCCCCTCTTCGAGCTGCCGCCCGAGAGCGACTTGCAGCGCGTGGCCCGTGCCGTCATCCGCCTGGTCAGTGACCCCGAAGCCCAGGAGGAGGCACGGGGCGGCGAGTTGCTCAGTCGCCTGACCCGCAAGGTGGCCGAGGGGAGAGGGGTGAAGGGCGTGCTGGCCGACCTGGCTCGCTTGACGGGCCACAAGGCAGAACTCAGACTCTTCGACGGCACTGTCTTCACCGAAGCCCCGCCGGGGCGGTCCCTCTCGGCTTCTCAGCGGGAAGAGCGCGTGGAGGCGCCCGTTCACGTGGGCGAGCGCCAGGTGGGTGTGCTGGGGCTGGTGGACTGCACCGAGAACCTTGACC
>JALUUA010000335.1 GCA_027021605.1 Candidatus Bipolaricaulota bacterium
CGTAAGATGAGCGAGGGTGCCAACAAGAACGAGAACGAAAAGAAGATGGCCGGAGAGCTTAAGGTCTCGAAGATCCGCCGGGGGACCGTGATCGACCACATCCCGGCGGGGATGGGGCCGGCGGTGCTGCGGGTGCTGGGCATCGAGCAGGGCACCTCCGACATCGTCGTGATGGCCATGAACGTGAAAAGCCGGGCCCTGGGCCGCAAGGACATCGTCAAGATCGAGAATCGCGTCATCGACGAGGAGACGCTCAAGCGCATCGCGATCATCGCCCCGGAGGCGACGATCAACATCGTGGAGGAGTACCAAATCATCAAGAAGGATCGCATCTCCCTCCCCAAGGAGCTTCACGGCGTGCTCAAGTGCCCCAACCGCTATTGCATCACGAACGACCCCCAAGAGGGGGTCCCCACGCTCTTCCTCTGCGAGCGGGAGAAGCCCCTGGAGCTGCGCTGCCACTACTGCGAGGACCTCGTCCGGGGCGAGCAGGTGGAGCTGATCCTCTGATGGCGACGATCCGCGCCTTCTTCTGCGTGGAGCTCGAGGAGGAGCTGAAAACCCGGCTCGACGCCATCACCCAAAAGCTCAAACGGGTTCCCGTAAAAGCCAGCTGGGTGCGGGCGGAAAACCTCCACATTACCCTCAAGTTCCTAGGGGACGTCGATGAGGGCTTCATCCCCCAGCTGGAGGAAGCCGCTCGGGAGGCGCTGGCGCAGAGCCCCATCGACGGGGAGGTGCACTGGACCCTCGATCGTTTGGGGGCGTTTCCCTCGCCCGATCGGCCCCGGGTAGTCTGGGTGGGCTCCACCCGCGAGCCCCGGGAGCTGGCGGAGCTGGCCGCCCGCTTGGAGGAAGCTCTCGAGCCCTTAGGGTTTTCCCCGGAGGGCCGTGGGTTTGTAGCGCACATCACCTTGGGGCGGGTCAAGGAGCGGCCCCCGAGCACTAACGTCGCAGAGCTGACCCGCGCGCTCCGGGACTACCCGACGTTTGACCTCGAGGCCCGCGTGACGGGGCTTACGCTGATGAAGAGCAACCTCACCCCGAAGGGGGCCATCTACACGCCCGTGTTCCGACTGCCCTTTGGCCTCGCTCACGAAGAGCCACGTTCGGGTTCAGAGTCCGAAGAGGAGTAGAAGAGGAGTAGCGGAGATGCCCTACGAGTACCGCGATCACACGGGGGAGGCGTGGCTGGTCGCCTGGGGGGCCACCCGGGAAGAGGCGTTCGCCGAGGGGGCCAAGGCCCTCTTCGATCTCATGGTGGACGTCCAAAGCGTCGAGCCCCGGGAGGCCGTGGAGATAGCCCTCCAGGCAGAGTCGTTGGACAAGCTCTTCTTCGAGTGGCTGAACGCCCTCATCGTCCACAAAGACGCCCGCGGGCTTGTCTTCTCGAAGTTCGACGTAAGCATACAGAGGAACAACGGCGTGTACGAACTGAAGGCTAAAGCGTGGGGTGAGCCCTTGGACGTCGAGAAGCACGGCTCAAAAGTCGACGTCAAGGCTGCCACGTACTCGGGACTGAAGTGCGAGGAGACGCCGGAGGGCTGGCGGGTCGAATGCGTGGTGGACATCTAGCTTTTCGCTTTGCTTCGTTCTGTTCCGTTCCGTTCAGCTCAGCCTCAGCTCCGGCTTCGCGTGTAGATCGTCCGGTAGCGGGCGAGAGCTTCCTCGCTAAGGCACGTGGAGCACGCGTCGGCGCCGTCCGTACCCGAAAAATCCTCCGGACGGGACGGTACGAGCCTCACCTCAAATCCCAACTCCTCGTACAGCGCAACGAGTTCGCTGAGGCGCGGCTCCCTTTCTGCCGTGCGCCGCTCCCAGCCTTGGCGTTCGAGTTCCTCCCGATCCATTCAGAATAGATCCTCCAGCTCGTCCATCTCCCCGCCGGGGAGCCTACCGTGTTGTTGCAAATACTGCTGCAGCAGCTCGCTCTCCCGTTGGGTGTACATCGGCTCCTCCTCGTAGTCGAAGAGTTTTGCGTTGGGGTGGCTCAGCGCCTCTTGAAGCCCCTCTCGGAGGTTGGGCACCCCCTTGATCGCCAGCACCTCGTGCCCATCATCGTAGAGCCGATAGACGCCCTCCACTTCCGGAACTTGGGCCACGGCCTCGGGCGTGAGCGGCTGTAGCGCCTCCCGGCGCGGCGGCAGCGGGACCTTCTGCAGCTTTACGCGAACGTCACACCGCAGGCACCTCAAGGACTCATAGCGGGCTTGTTCCTCGTTCAGCCCCGGGTCGACCACTCGATCGAGCCCCAAGAGCCGCTGCTCTAGGGCCAAGCAGACGGGCTCCGCCCGCGCTCGCTTGAGGAACCCCTCGAAAGCTTGAGATCTCAAGGAGGGTTCCTTGGAAACGAGCCGCTCCTCGATGTCCCCGTCGCCGCCCAGGAAGCGATCGATCGCTTGGGCTGCCCTCCGTCCCAGCGCGATCGCCTCGATGACCGATGCAGGACCCGTCACCGCATCCCCGCCCGCGAACACTCCGGGACGGTCCGTCTGCAGCGTCTCCTTGTCTACACGAATCACGGAGCCGTCGCCCAGCGGGACCTCAAACGGAGAGGGCACCTCGGGCTCCTGGCCGATGGCTATAATTACCGTGTCGAACTCTAGCTCGAACTCGCTGTTCGGGATCACAACGGGCTTGGGATGATTCCCGCCCTCTTTCACAAGCTCCGTGCGGGCACAGGTGAGCTTAATGCGATTTTCTACGCGTTTGAGCTTGACGGGCACGACCCGCTCCTGCAGCTTGACGCCCTCCTCGAGGGCCTGTTCGACCTCCTCGGGGTAGGCGGGCATCTCCGCCCGGGTGCGGCGGTAAAGTATGGAAACTTCCTCGGCTCCCAGCCGCAGGGCCGTACGGGCCACGTCCGTGGCCACGTTGCCTCCGCCGATTACAGCGACTTTTTCGCCCAATTCGATGGGCTCTCCGGAGTTCACCCGCCGCAGGAACTCTATGCCGGGGATCGCGAGGTCCTCGCCCGGGATGTTCAGTCGGCGCTCGCGGTGGGCCCCGATCGCCAGGAAGACCGCGTCGAAGCCCTCCTCGAAGAGCTTCTCGATGGATTCCACCTTGCAGCTTGTTTGGATCGAGACGCCGACGGCCTCGATCTCGCGGATCTCTCGATCCAAAACCTCACGGGGCAGCCGGAAGGGGGGGATCCCGTAGCGGAGCATCCCCCCCGGCTGGGGGAGTGCCTCAAACACCGTCACGGCGTGGCCCTGCTTTCTCAGGTAGTAAGCGGCGGTAAGCCCCGCCGGGCCGGAGCCCACCACGGCGACCCGCTTACCCGTGTCGGGCTTCTGTTTAGCAAAACGCTTCCAGGAGCCGTCCTCCCCCCGCTCGAAGGCGAAGCGCTTGAGGCGACAGATGGAGACGGGCTCGTTGATCTCATCTCGACGACATTCGCGCTCGCAGGGGTGGTAGCACACATACCCCAGCACGCCGGGGAAGGGCACCTTCTCGCGCACCGTCGCCAGGGCCTCTCGATATTTCCCCTCGGCGATGAACCTCACATAACGAGGGATATCGATGCCCGCGGGGCACGCGTCGACGCAGGGGACGAACCCCAAGGCGTCCTGGGCCTTCTTGCCCTCCTTGTCCATAAGGGCCCCGGAGGGGCAGACCACCACGCACGCGCCACAGAAGATGCAGCCCGACTCTTCCAGCGTCGGCCCCTTCGTGCCCACCCGGATTTGCCCGTTCTCGTCTGCGACAAACCCGAGAGCTTCAACTCCGCGAACGTCGCGGCAGACCCGCACGCAGCGGGTGCATCCAATACAGAGATTCCAATCGAACGCAAAGAGGGGTTCATCTTTAATGATGGGCTTCCCCTTGTGGACGTACTTGGGGGTGTCGGGCGGGATGCCCACGTACTCGCTCACGAAGCGGATCTCGCAGTGAGGGAAGATCGCGCAGCAGCGCTCCTCGGGGGGGACGCCCATGGAGCAGTTCTTAAGGTCGCAGCCCTCGCGCAGGGGACACAAAATACAAGCGTGGGGGTGGTCCGCTAAAATCCCTTTGAGGCTCTCCTGCCGGGCCTTTCGCAGGACTTCCGAATCCGTGCGAACGACGAGCCCTTCCGCAACGGGCGTGCTGCAGGCCCGCACGGGCTCGGGGTGCCCCTCGATCTCGACGAGGCAGAGGCCGCAGCCCTCGTATCTTGAGCTGTTGGAGCCCTCAAAGCGCTTGCTCCCCCAATAGACGGCGGTCGCGTTCGGGAGGGAGTCGGGGGCGGGGGGAAGGTTGGGATGGGAACAGAGAGTGGGGATGTAGATCTCCGCCGAGCAGGCGGCCTCTAAAATCGTGGCTCCCGCCTTCGCTTCGATCTCCCGTCCGTCGAGGGTAAGATGCACCTGGGCCATGGGATCACCACGAGTGCTCGATGGCTCCGGGCTTGCAGGCCGCCACACACGGCAGCGGGGGGCGGCTTCCTAAGGGCTTACAGGGGGCGCAGCTGTACTTCAGCTTGTTGCGGTGCTCCTCCCTGACGACGGCCACGTCGTTTTCGGCCAAGGGATCGAAGGGGTCGGCTACCACCTCAAAGACGCCCGCCGGGCAGGCCGAAACACAATCCCCGCAGCCGGTGCACTTCTCCGTATCTATGGTGATGAAAAACTCCCCGGAGCCGTCCTTGTAGCCGTAGTTAGCTTTCATGAAGTCCCTCCCTCAGCGATTTCCTTCAACAACATCGTAAATTCCGGGTAGAAGTCCTCAAACGTCGGGTACAGATCGCGATTCTGCTCGTATTTCTCCATGAGATCGTAGAACGCTTGAAAATGTTGGAAACCCCGCCCTCGCATCAACTCTATGACCTTGTTCACGCTCGCTTCTTCCCCTCGAAGCCGGAAGTAACGGGCTACTACGACCCAGGTAACGTACTCGTTGAAGATCATCCAATACGCGGAGTAATAGCGCGTGACCTTCTCCGGTTCATCGCGGAAGGCCGCCTCTGCATAGCGTCTTAGCCGATCTTTATGCCGTTCGGTAATGGGATTGATAAATGAATGGGCGAACTCGGAGAGGATAAGCATCTCCATAAGCCCGTCTTTTGGGGAGTCATCGAGAAAGCCCAAAGGGGAGCCGATGAAATAGGCCTCTCCGGCAACCATGGGTCCCTGCTGAGTGGTCGGCTTCATTAGGGGTGCCAAGAGCACATGATATCCCTTCATGCGGGTGCCGAAATAGGATTCTAAGAAGTCGACGATCGGCTTCCCGTCACCGATCTCCTCACGGATAGCCTGAACCCACCCGTCGTACAAGCCCTGATTCTCGCGGAAGAACCCCATGAAATCCGTTTGAACGGCAAAGCGTCTTAAAGGTTCTAACCAGCTGGTCGCCCGCTTCAGAGCGTTTAAAGCCTCTGTGAGGTTTGAAAAGGGATGCACCTGCCTGAGTTCCGGCGGGGGGCTGTAATGCAGTATGAAGCGGTTATTGGCAAATGGATCGCGGAAGCGCTCTGCCACCTTGATGGCGGGATGATCGGCAAAGCGAGCGAATCGCGCTTTGACTCTCCCCTTGTATTCAAATTCCTTAGGATTCAAGAACCACCCCAGCTTGGGTGCCCAGCTTGTGAGGCTCTGGACGATGTAGATCAGCTCCAGACGCGGATCGACGCGGAC
>JALUUA010000336.1 GCA_027021605.1 Candidatus Bipolaricaulota bacterium
CGCAGCCCGCCGCGATCGCCTCCTCCGCCGCGTACTGCACCAGCGGCTTGTCCACGATCGGGAGCATCTCCTTGGGGGTGTTCTTGGTGGCGGGCAGGAAGCGGGTTCCGAGCCCCGCCACCGGAAAGACGGCCTTCCTGATCCGCTTGCTCATGCGCGCTCCAACCCTCCCTCGTGCCGTACGGACCGATTATTCCACATGGGCACCGCCCCCGCCCGCCTCAAGGGCCCCTCCCCGCCGCGCCCGCCCCAACACCCCGACAGGTGACGTCCGGCAATCATTGGTGTACACTTCAAAGTGTCACCAATGAGGACCGAATCCGCGATGCGAATCTCGGCGAAGGAGCTGCGCACGCACATGCGCCAGCTCATGGCCCGCCTCGCCCGCGGGGAGGAGGTGATACTCACCTACAGGGGCCGGGACGCCGCCAGAATCGTACCCGTGGAACAGCCCTCCACCACCCAAGGGGCTTCCGGAGCCGTGGACGAGCTCTTCGGGCTGTGGCGCGACAGGGAGGACCTGCCCCACGACGTGGAGGCCTACGTCGACGAGCTTCGTCGCAGCAGATACTGATCAACAGATCAACAGGGAAAGCAGGATGCTCGTGGACACGGACGTCATGATCTGGCATCTGCGCGGGCACCAGGGTGCCCGTCGGTTCCTCCAGAAGCTTCCCCGGATCCTCCTCTCGGCCGTCACCTACATGGAGCTCGTCCAGGGCATGCGCAACCGCCGCGAGCTCATGGTCTTGCGGCGCGGCATCAAGAGCCACGGGATCGTCATGCTCCCCATCGACGAGCGGATATGCGACCGCGCCGTGCTCTACGTCGAGGAGCACTTCCATTCACACGCGCTGCGGCTGGCCGACGCCCTGATCGCCGCCACGGCCGTGGAGCACGGCCTGCCGCTGGCAACCGCCAACGTCAAGCATTACCGCGTCATCCCCGAGCTGGACCTCGTGCGCTTCTCCCCCTGAGCACACGGCCAACGGCACCGCTCCCCGTCCGACAGCGCTCTCTGCGGCTGCACCGCGCGCCTATGTCGATGGGCACTGCCTCCGCCCGCTTCAAGAGCACTGCGCCCGCCAAAGCGCTCGCCTCAGCCCGACGGTGCCCCACCGACGCCCCCCGGGCGGAGGC
>JALUUA010000337.1 GCA_027021605.1 Candidatus Bipolaricaulota bacterium
ATTTTGCAAGAGCTGATCGGGGCCGTGCGGATGATCCGCTCCGAGATGCGGGTGCCGCCGGGCGTGCGGGCCGACGTCTTCATCCGGACGGAGCACCCCGAAGTGCTCGCGCTTTGTCGAGAACATGAGCGCTTCTTTAGGGATCTGGCCCGGGTAGAAACCCTGCACGTTGGGCCGGACGTGCAGCGCCCTTCGGGGGCAGCGCGCCGCGTGCTGGAGTACGCCGAGGTCTTCGTGCCCCTGGAGGGGCTGATCGACCTCGACAAGCAGCGGGATCTCCTGGTGCGCGAGCTGGAGGCCGCGAAGGAGGAGCTGGAGCGGACCCGCCGCCGCTTGGACAACGAGGGCTTCCTGCAGAAGGCCCCCAAGGACGTGGTCGAGAAGGAGAAGGCCCGCGCGGAGGAGCTCCGGGCCAAGATCGAGCGGATCGAGGAGAACCTCAGCCTGCTGGGGGCGGGGTCCTCCTGAGGGACTTTCGGTACGTTAAGGGGCGAGCGGTGGTCGAGAACCGAGCGCACACGCACAACGGGGGCGACGTCGGGGTGAGCCGTCCGCCGGCGCAGGCTCCGACGTGGAAGACGTGGGAGGAGCGCATCGCGCTCGTCCGCGCGCGCCCCCTTCCCCGGCACGTGGCGATCATCATGGACGGCAACGGGCGCTGGGCCCGGCGGCGGGGGCTGCCCCGCACGGAGGGCCACCGCCGCGGGCTGCTCACCGCCGAGCGCGTGGTGCGCTTCGCCGGGGAGGAGCTGGGGATCTCCTACCTGACGCTGTACGCCTTCTCCAAGGAGAACTGGCAGCGTCCCCCCGAGGAGGTCGAGTTCCTCATCGAGCTCATGGGGGAGTTCATCCGGGAGAAGCGCAAGCTCCTAATCGAAAACGAGATCCGCCTGCGGATCTTGGGCGATCTCGAGGAGCTTCCGCCTCCCCTGCGCGCGGAGGTGGAGAAGACCCTCGAACTCACCGAGCACTACGAGAAGTTTCACCTCAACATCGCGTTCAACTACGGCGGGCGGCAGGAGATCCTGCGGGCTGTCCGGCGGATCGTGGCCGATCGCTTGGAAGGACGGCTGAACGGCGAGCCCATCGATGAAAAGCTCTTTCAACGGTATCTCTACACCGCGGGCCAGCCCGACCCCGACCTGCTGATCCGCACCGGCGGCGAGGAGCGGATCAGCAACTTCTTGCTTTGGCAGATCGCCTACACGGAGCTTTGGGTGACGGAAACCCTGTGGCCGGATTTCACGCCGGAGGAGTTCTTGGCCGCCGTCGAGGAGTACCAGTGCCGCGAGCGGCGGTTCGGTCGGGTCCTGCAGCCCTAGCATAGCATAACGCGATGTCTCCCCTCCTTCGACGAGCGCTCACGGTAATCGTGGGCATCCCCTGGGTGCTGGGCTGGCTGTGGGTCTCGTCTTACTATGAGCGCCCCGAGCTCGTCGTCCTGCTCCTGGGGGGCGTCGCGGGGATCGCGGCCTGGGAGTACGCTCAGCTGCTCTTGAAGATGGGGCTGGCCGTCCATCCCCCTGGGTTCGTCGGGGTGAGCGTCCTTCTGGTGGCGGCCACAGGGCTCGTGGCCGATCGGGCTTTAGAGTTCTTGGGGTTGACGATTCTGGTGCTCCTCTCGCGGGCGGTGATCCGCCCCGGAGGGGACCTCGCGGAAAGCCTTCGGGCCGCGGCGGGGGAGGTGCTGGGGCTCGTGTACATCCCCTTTCTGCTGCAGTTCTTCTACCCGCTGTTCGGGGACGAGCGGGGCTTTGCGCGCGCGGTGGGGCTGTTGGCCCTGGTGTGGGCGTACGACACGGGGGCTTATCTCGTGGGCTCCCGCTGGGGGCGGCACAAGCTCGCCCCCCGGCTGAGCCCCGGCAAGACCTGGGAGGGCGTCCTGGGGGGATTGCTGCTGGCGTTCTTGGCGGCCCTTGGGGTCGTAGGGGTTGGGAAGATGGTGCCGGAGCTTTCAGGAATTGCCATGATGGGCCACGCTCTGGGGCTTTCGCTGGCGGTGAGCACAGCGGCTCAGCTGGGGGACCTCTTCGAGTCGCTGCTCAAGCGGGCGGCGGGCGTCAAGGATGCGGGGGGGCTCTTCCCCGGCCACGGCGGGATGCTCGACCGCATCGACGCCCTGCTCTTCGCGCTGCCGGTCTTCTACGTTTACCTGCGCTTCCTCCTCGGGTAGCGCGACCGCCCGTGGACCCGTGAGCCCGTGAGGGGGAGGGCCGATCCCCCACGGGGGGAATGCCGAGCTAGCCGAAAAGCCGGAAGGCCGGAAGGAAGGATTGACCCCCCTTCCCCGCTCCGAGTAAGATACGGTGCCATGCGGATCACGCTCGCCACCGGCATCACCCTGGCGCGGTTGGCGCTGCTGCCCCTCACCCTTTACCTGCTGTATCGGGGGGATCGCGGAACGGCTTTTGCGCTTCTTCTGCTGATCCTGCTGGGGGACCTCGCGGACGGGGCGCTCGCCCGCCGGCGGCGGGAGGTGACCGCCTTCGGCAAGGCCCTCGACCCCGTGGTGGACAAGCTCGTGTTTTTGGGCATCTTCGCCGTTCTCGCCGCCAAGGGGGAGCTCTCCCCCTGGGCCCTTGGGCTCCTCGCTGCCATCCAGCTGGCCATCCTCGTCGGGGGGATCGTGTGGCTCCGGCAGGGATGGGAGCCCCCGGCCGCCCGCCCCCTGGGCAAGGCGGCGTCGCTCGTGCTCTCCGTGGGCCTGATCGCGGCCTTCGCGCAGCTCCCCCTCGCGGAGTGGGGGGTGTACGCGGGCATCGCCCTGGGGTACCTCGCCGGTCTGGACTACCTGCGCGTCTTGATCCGCTCGCTCCGGGCGGGCGAGCCCCTTACGGACGCCCCGGCTCCGACCCCCGCTCCGGAGGCGGCTCGGGAAGATCCCCGTACGCCCGGAATTCCGGCGGGGGAGGAGCGATGATCCGCAACCGCTCCCCCGTTCGGGGATGGGTCAGCGCAAGCTGCCAGGCGTGGAGCATCAGCCTTTTGGGTAAGTCGAGGAAGGAACGCTTCGGCCCGTAGACGGGATCGCCCACGAGGGGGTGGCCGATCGCCCGGAGGTGCACCCGGATCTGGTGCGTGCGCCCCGTGTGGGGACGGACCTCCAAGAGCGTTAATCCTTCTCCGCCCGTGTCCCGACCCTTGCCGATCCCCTCCGGGGGCGGGAGGCGCTTTAGGACCCGAAACCGGGTGAGGGCCGGCTGCCCGCCCCGGGCCTGGGGGCGGACCCCCATCCGCAGGGGGTGATGGGGATCGCGGCCCAGGGGAGCCTCGACGATCCCTTCGTCCGCCTCGAGGAGCCCGTGCACCAGCGCCAGGTACACCTTCTCGACGCTTCGCTCCTTGAACTGCTTGATGAGGTCGTAGTAGGCCCGGTCCGTCTTGGCGAAGACGATGACGCCGCTGGTGTCCTTGTCGAGCCGGTGGACGACCCCGGGGCGCTCGGCGCCCGCGGCCGTCGCGAGCCGCCGTCCCCCGTGGAGGAGCCCCTGCACGAGCGTCCCGTGGGCGTGCCCCGCCGCCGGGTAGACGACCCTCCCCGAGGGCTTGTTGACGGCCACCAGATCCTCGTCTTCATAGAGGATCTCCAGCGGGATCTCCTCGGGCGCTACGGCGGGGCTCCCCGCGGCGGGGAGGTCGACCTCGACGCGCATCCCGGGCGCAAGGGGCGCGCTCGGCTTCGTGACGGTCCGGCCGTCGAGCCGAACACGTCCCTCCCGGATGAGCCTCTGGACCCGTACGCGGGAGAGCTCGGGGAGCTTCCGGCTCAGCCAGCGGTCCAAGCGCCCTCCGGAGGCGTCGGCCTCCACAAGCGCTTCCCAAAGGCCCTTCTCGGCTTTCAACGCTTCAGACCCTCTTTCGCTCCAAGATGACCCGATCCTCATCGAGATCCATAAAGAGGGTAACTCCAAAGAGCATCTCCGTGCCCATTAGGCCCTCCTCGGACCCGGTGGCCACGACTTGGACGGTGCGTTCCTCTCCAAACCAACGGATCTTTCCGCTGTAGAGGGTCGTCTCCACCACGGAGCCGTCGGCCAGTTCCGCCTCCGACTCCATGCTGTAGCGGAACCCGAGTTCCTCCAGCAGGGCCTTGGGGAGCATGAACTCCCCGTTGAACCCGGTGTCAACCACAACGGAGATGACCCTCTGCTGGGCCTCTCCCAGGAATAGGACCTCGAGTCGCGGGGAAAGGTGCTCGTCGAAGAAGCCCTCGAGCTTCATGGGCTCCTGCTCGCTAGAGAGACGTGCGGTGCTTGAAGCTTAGGGCGGCTCGATGCCCTACCCGCACGAGGTAGAACCGCTTATCCGGGTGCTCGCGGATCGCTTTCTCGTACGCCTCCGACATCGTGCGCCCGAGGTAGTAGTCCCCGGATTCCGGTTCGATCGCCACGTACTCGCCGTGGTGCTCGGGCTCGAGGATCGCCCGGAGCTTCCTCTCGTAGATCTCCCTGCCCTTCTTCCGCAGGTGTCCGTTCCCTTCCCTCATCGTGGGCTCCCCCTTATGTTCCCCGTTATGATACCCCCCGTCGCCTCCTCGGCCAACGCGCCTTGGCCTCTCCGGCTCCCGGAGGCAGCGCGGCGCGCTTTCTGCATTGATCTTGAGGGGATTTGGAGTATAATGACCCCCGAGGAGGCGCCGGGTTGCGCCGCGAAAGGGGCACGGACATGAACACGGGCATTCGGAGCGAACGGGAGCGGCTGGTGACGATCGCCGAGGAGGTGGCCCGCGCCGCCGGGGTCGAACTTTACTGGCTCGAGTACAAGAAGGCCCCCGGCCGCTGGTTGCTTCAGGTGTACATCGACAAGGCCGGCGGCGTCACCCTCGACGACTGCGCGCGGGTCAGCCGCGCCCTCGAGGAGCCCTTCGACGCCCACATCCCCCACAGCTACCTCCTGGAGGTCTCCTCGCCGGGGGTGGACCGGCCCCTGTTTACGGAGAAGCACTTCCAGGGGGCCGTCGGGGAGCGGGTGCGCGTGAAGCTCTACGGCCCCCTCCAAGGGCAGCGCGTCTGGGAGGGGGAACTCCTAAGCTGCCACGACGGCCTCCTCGAGCTGGAGACCCCGCAGGGGCCCGTGGAGATCCCGCTGGAGGGCGTCGCCTCGGCGCGCGTCTCCCCGGAGTACGAGTCCCCCTAGCCAGTCCCGATCAAAGGAGCTTGAACGCGGATGAACGTAGAGTTTCTGGAAGCGCTGGAGGAGATGGCCAAGGAGGAGGGCCTGGAGCGCGAGGAGCTCTATGAGGCCGTGAAGAAGGGCCTTGCCGTCGCCTACCAGGAGGAGTTCGGCCCCGTAAAGGAGCTCTCCGTGGAGATCGACCGCAGCTCCGGGGACATCACGATCGTCGCCGACGGGAAGGTCGTGGATTTCGACCTCTCCCAGCTGGGGCGGATCGCCACCCGCCGCGCGGAGGAGACGATCCGCCGCGAGATCCTCCGGCGGCGCCGCCAGGTCCTCTACGAGCGCTACAAGTCCCGCATCGGCGAGATCCTCAACGGCAGCGTCCACCGCTTCGAGGGGCGCAACGTCTGGCTCAACCTGGGCAAGGCCGAGG
>JALUUA010000338.1 GCA_027021605.1 Candidatus Bipolaricaulota bacterium
CCCCGAACGCGATCTGCAGCACTTAAGAGAGGTCGTCGAGCGCTACGAAATCGAAAAGATCGTGCTGGGGCTGCCCCTCAACATGGACGGCTCTTTGGGGCCCAAGGCCCAAGAGGTGCTTCAGTTCAAGCAGCAACTCGAGGAAGCGCTTAAGATCCCCGTGGAGCCGGTGGACGAGCGCCTCACCACCCAGGAGGCCGAGCGGGTCTTGTTGGAGGCGGACCTCAGCCGCCGCCGTCGGCGCGCGATCCGGGATCGACTGGCCGCCGTGCTCATCCTTCAGGGGTATCTCGATCGGCAGAGGCATTCTCCGCCGTAGAGGCCCTTCGCTTCGGGGGGGCCTTCACGATCCTCTCTGGTTTGGCGTAGTAGCGCACCCCGGAGGGGACGTTCTCGTTTACGACCGTTCCGGGCCCCACGAACGCCCGAGCCCCGATGAGCACCCCGGGCATCGTCAATACCCCGATCCCCAGCTGCGTCTCGGCGCCCACGATGGCGCCCAAGGAGCGCCGCCCCGTGGGGACCCTCTGTCCCCTCACCACGGGCTTGATCTCGTCTCGGTGCACCTTCACGTTGGCCGTGACCGTCCCCGCCCCGGCGCGCGCCCCCGCGTCGAAGATCGAGTCCCCGAAGTACCCCGAGTGGGTGCTCGCCCCCCTCTGAAACAAGCAGCGGGCGACCTCCGCGTGCGCTCCCACCGTTACTTGGGGCTCTAGATCGCAGTACTCGCGCACGATCGCGTGGGTGCCGATCACGCAGCCCTCCCCCACGTAGAGCGGCCCCTTGAGAACGGCGTACTCGTACACCCGAACGTTTTCCGCCAGATAGACCTTCCCCTCGATCACGGCGGTCGGGTGCACCTTGGCCGTGGGGGCCCGATAGGGCTCTAGGCGCTCGTCGAGGAGGAGCCGGACGGCGTCAAAGAGGTCCCACGGGTACTTGAGCGAGACGCTCGGCCCCTCTCCCACCACCACGCGCACGTCCCCGCGCTCCTTCATCCAGAGCCCCAGGGCCGCCTCGAAGCTGTAGTGATCCTCCCCCACTTCCTCCAGCACCCCGCAGAACGCCCGCGGGAGGAGGTAGAACCCCAGCACCCGTGTGTCGCCGGGGGCTTCCTCAGG
>JALUUA010000339.1 GCA_027021605.1 Candidatus Bipolaricaulota bacterium
TCCATGAACATATTGGCGCGGACGATGCGGATGCGATGGCTTCTCGGCACCCTGGTGCTCGGGCTGTGGGCCGTGGGGCTGCTGGCGCTCGTCGGCTCGTCTCAGGGGCAGGGCGGGACGATCCCGCAGCTGCGCATGGCCATCCCCGCCGACGAGCGGACCCTGACCCCGTACACCTACAACACGGGCTTCCCCGGCTACAACATCCTCTCGCTGATCTACGACACCCTGCTGCTCATCGACGCCCAGGGGGTCCCCCGCCCCTGGCTGGCCGAGTCCGTGGACGTCTCCGAGGACGGGCTCACCTGGACGTTCACCCTGCGGGAGGGGATCCGCTGGCAGGACGGGGAGCCCCTCACCTCGGCCGACGTGAAGTTCACCTACGAGTACTTCCAGCAGAACCCCCACGGGCGCTTCACCCCGGCGGCGAGCGCCGTCGCCTCGATCGAGGCCCCCGACGCGCGCACCGTGGTGATGCGGCTGGAGGCGCCCAACCCCATCTTCGACAGCCGCACCCTGGCGGACGTGCCCATTCTACCCCAGCACCTCTGGGAGGGCGTCGAGGACCCGAACGCCTTCGACAACGCGCTCGGCAGCGGCCCCTACCGCCTGGTGGAGTACGTCCCGGACCAGTTCTACCGCCTGGAGGCCAACCGCGACTACTTCGCGGGCTCGCCCGTGGCCGACGTGCTGATCCTCCCCATCATCAAGGACCCCACCTCCACCTTCTCGGCCCTCAAGGCGGGGCAGATCGACGTCTCCGCCCGGGAGCTCACCCCCGAGCTGGTGGAGGAGTTCGAGAACACCCCCGGCGTGGCCGTGATCACGGGGCCCGGGTTCGCCAGCACCCTGGTGCAGTTCAACCTCGAGCGGGAGCCCTTCGACAACGCGGAGTTCCGCCGGATCGTGGCCGGGCTCATCGACTACGAACAGCTGGTCGAGACCCTGCTGCTGGGGCGCGGCACCCTGGGCAGCCCCGGCTTCCTCCACCCGGCGCTCCCCTTCTACAACGAGGCGCTGGAGGGCTACGAGCGCCTCAGCCCCGAGGAGGCCGGACAGCGCCTGGAGGCCCTGGGCTTCCGCGACACGGACGGCGACGGCGTCCGGGAGTTCC
>JALUUA010000340.1 GCA_027021605.1 Candidatus Bipolaricaulota bacterium
GAGGAGGCGAAGCGCCGCCGGGAATACAAACTCAAGCTGCGCGAGGAGCAGCTTTAGCTTTAGCTTTGAGGCTTAGGGCTCGGGTTCCCGCGTGATCGCCGCCGTGTAGATGTTCTGGTTGCGGCAACCCTGCGTGAGCGTGCGCAGATCCCGCGGGTTGCAGGGCGGGTTCGTCGGCGGCTGGGGGCTCACATCGCGGTTGTCCGTCCACACGACGTGGACCCGCTCGCCCGCGAACGCCAGCCCGATGTAGTCCCCGATGAAGGGCTGCGCGCCCGAGGGCGTGTCGAAGATCCGCAGGTTCGGGTTGAACGAGCGGTCCGTCACCCGCACCTCGACGCCCGGCCCCGAGAGGGGGCAGCCGCTCGGGAACTCGACGTAATAGACGTCGAGGGCGTCCCCGATGTTGCGGCGCGGGTCGAAGTCGGGGTCGTGGCGGCTGTCGTAGAAGGCGACTCCCACCCTGGTGCCGTCGGCGGCGACCTGGGGCATGATCTGGTGGCCGCGGCCCGGCTCGGAGACTTTCACGGGTTCGGTCCAGGTCTGCCCGCCGTCGGGGGAGCAGATCAAGAGCACCCGGGAGCTGCCTTGGAAGCGGGCGTCCTCCCAGACGACGTAGACGCCGTTCTCGTCCGCGGCGACGCTGGGGAAGCTCGTAGCGCGGAACGTGTCGGGGCGGTTCCGCTCCTGATCGTAGGGCGTGATGATCTGCAGCGTGCGGGCGAACCCAAACGTCCGTCCCCCGTCGGAGGAGGCGTTGAAGATGAGGGCATCGCGGCTCGTGCCGAACGCGAACTGCCGCCAGACGACGTACAGGGTGCCGTCGGGGCCGACGGCCAGGGCGCACGTCCGGGTGGGGGCGCGCGTGCCGCTGGCGATCACGGGCTGCGAGAACGTCTGCCCGCCGTCCGTGGAGTGGGCCACCACGACGATCTCGGCAAAGCGCGACCAGCCCACATAGATCGTCCCGTCGTGCAGGCCGCCCGTGTTATCCACCGTGAGGCAGGGCTTGTCGATGAACTGCCCCTGCTCATCGGGCACGGTGTTTACCAGCGCGATATGGCTGTACGTCTTGCCGTGGTCGGTGTACTTGGCGAGGAAGACCGCAGATTCCCTAGAGCCCCAGCTGATGCCCCCCACATAGGCGTTCCCCTGGGAGTCGAAGGCGACGACGGGGTCCCCGGCGAAGAAGTTGCCCCGCAGGGGGGAGGCTTGCCCCTCGGGGGAGTCGTCGCCGGGGAAGCCGGGGAGGAAGGTGTTCGTCCACGTCCGCCCGCCGTCCTCCGAGCGGTAGTACCCGAGCCAGGTGCCCTGCACTCGGGGGTCGAGGGGGATCAGGCGAAAATCGTTCCCGCCGGAGATGAGCACGTCGGGGTTCGTGGGATCGGCGGCCAGGGGCGGCTCGTTCTGCATGAAGTTGGCACAGTCGAACTCCGGCGTGGGGCGGTCCGGGCAGGGCGCGTTGTCGTTGTCCCGGATCACCTTCACGTTGGGGCCGGCGACGAGCTGGGCGGAGGCAGGGGCAAAGGCGGAGGCGGGAGAAGGCCCCGAAAGCAGGAGTCCGAGGAAGAGGCCGAGAAGGACAAGCGATCGCACGGAGGTTCGCATGGAGTTCCTCCTTGAGGGAAGGGGTTTCGCGCTTTGGCGGAGAGGGTGGGATTCGAACCCACGGTCGACTTCCGCCGACACACGCTCTCCAGGCGTGCCTGTTCGTCCGCTCCAGCACCTCTCCGCGGTAATCCAATCTGAGTGATGGTACGCCCGGGAGGAATTGAACCTCCGACCTCTGGCTCCGCAGGCCAGCGCTCTATCCACTGAGCTACGGGCGCGCGTGCGTCTGAGCTCGAAGTAGTCTAGCGACCCTCGCCCCCGCTTTCAACTTTCGCTCAGCGACCCTCGGACTCCGGCAGCTGAACGACCCCGCAGGCGATCCGCGGCCCCGCGTTCCCCGCCGGGTCGCTTGTGTAATCGTCGGGCCCGGCGTGGATCACCAGCGCCGAGCCGTCCGCGTCCAACAGCGAGTTCCGCGCCCCGGGCCTAAGCGTCACCTCGCCCGCGAGAAGCTCCCCATCTAGGGAGCCGTTCTCGTCCACCCTGACGTTGGGGAGATCCCCCACGTGCGGGCCCTCGGGGTTCTCGAGCCCATGTCGCTTCCCGAAGGGGTTGAAGTGGCCCCCGGCGCTTCGGAAGTCCGGCGGCTCGCACCGCCCCGTCTCGTGAATGTGCAGCGCGTGCTCTCCGGGCGGAAGGCCCTCCGCCCTGAGCTGAACCCGCACGCCCTCGGGCAGCTCCGTGAGGATCGCGATCCCCACGAACGCCCCCTCGGTGTCGATGAGCTCCGCCACAGCCACGAGGTACTCCCCCTCGGGCTCGGACCCCGCGGGGGTCGGCCCACGACCCGCGGGCGGGCCGCCCGCCAGCCAGAGGAGGCCGAGAAGGACCAGCACCGCCGCCGCCACGATCCACAAAAGCTTCGTGTTCATCGCATCCCTCCCGGGAAACGATAATCGACCCGCGGCCCGATCGCCAAGCCCACCCGTCCTCGGGGCCGGTTGCTCCCCCCGGGCTCTCGGCGTACCATCGGGCATCTCTTCCCGGTGAGGGGGTGGGACGGTGCCCTGGATTCGCGTGATCGACGAATCCGAAGCCGAAGGGGAGCTGGCACAGCTCTACGAGGAGGTCCGCAAGACCCGCGGCAAGGTGGCCAACATATTAAAGATCCACAGCCTCCTGCCCGAGACGCTGCAAAAACACCTCGAGTTCTATCTGGCCCTCATGTTCCGCCCCGGGGGCCTGCGGCGCGAGCAGCGGGAACTGATCGCCACCGTGGTCTCCTCCCTCAATGACTGTGATTACTGCGTCCGCCACCACGCGGAAGCCCTCCACTTCTACTGGAGGGACGAGGTTCGCCTCAAGAAGCTCCTCGAAGATCATCAACAAGCCGAGCTGTCCCCCAAAGAGCGGGCCATGGTCGGGTACGCCGCCAAGCTCACCCGATCGCCCTCGTCCGTAACCGAACGGGACGTTCAGGCCCTGAGGGAAGCGGGCTTCCCCGACGAGGAGATCTTGCAGATCAACCTCATCGCAAGCTACTTCAACTTCGTAAACCGCGTGGCGCTCGGGCTGGGCGTCGAGTTCTCGGAGGAGGAAGCCAAGGGCTACAAGTATGACAACTGGGAGAAGGGGGGTGAGAGCGTGAAGATCGCGATTCTCTCCGACATCCACGACAACATCTGGAAGCTCTCGGAGGTGCTCCGGGCGATCGAGGAGCGGGGCGCGGAGGCGCTCATCTGCTGCGGGGATCTGTGCGCGCCCTTCATCGTGCCCCAGCTCGCGGAGGGCTTTTCGGGCGCGATCCACATCGTCTTCGGGAACAACGACGGGGACACCTTCCGCATCGCGCAGCAGGCCCTGCGGTATAAGCACCTCACCCTGCACGGCGAGTTCGCTGAGCTCACCTTGGACGGGAGGCGCTTCGCGGTGACGCACTTCCCCGAGATCGGGCGCGCGCTCGCGCGCTCGGGGCTGTACGACGTCGTCTGCTACGGGCACGATCACCAGTTCCACCTCTCGCGCGAGGGGGACACGCTGTTGATCAACCCCGGGGAAGTGATGGGCCGCTTCGGGGCTTCTACGTTCGTCGTGTACGACACGGAGGCCCACGAGGCCGAGCGCGTGGACGTTGAGCTTCGATGAACGCGATGATCGCCCTCCGGGAGAGCCGCAATCTCGTGTTGCTTTGGGCCGGGCAGTTCATCTCCCAGACGGGGGATTTTCTGTTTCAGGCCACGGTCCTCTTCTTGATTTTGACGATCGAGCCCTCCCGGGGGGCGCTCAAGGCCGGGACGGTGAGCACCTTGGAGACCCTGCCCTTCTTGCTGTTCGGGCTCCTGGCCGGATCGTTAGTAGATCGCTACCGCCGCCGGACGGTGATGCTCCTCTCCGACGCCGCGCGGGGGCTCCTGCTCTTCTTGGTGCCCCTGCTATGGGCGCTGGGATGGCTGAGCTGGGTCTCCTTGGGGGCGATCGCGTTCCTGCTCTCGACGTTCTCCACGCTCTTTAACCCCGCCCGCGACGCGCTGATCCCCTCGCTGGTGGGGAGGGAACGCCTGCTGCAGGCGAACGCCTGGGTCCAGACGTCCACGCAGCTGGCGATGATCACGGGGACCCTCTTGGCGGGGGTCCTCTTGAGCGTGCAGGCCGGGGGCGGCGGGGAAGGGGACGACGTGCTCCCGATGATCCGGCTGCTGGTGCTGGACGGGCTCACGTTCTTCGTCTCGTTTGCCTGCGTGTGGCTCATCCGGGTGGATGAGCCGCCCCTTCGGCCCCAGCGGGGGGCGGGGCCATCCCCGTCGGCCTGGCGGGAGGCGGTCGAGGGACTGCGGTACGCGTGGGGCTCGCCCGTGCTGCGGGGATTGTTGTTGCTTACGGCTGTCGATAATTTCTTCATCATGGGCCCGGCGGTGGTGGGGGCGAACCTCTTCATCCAGCAGACGCTGGGGCTGGAGGCGCGCCACTTGGCGTTCTTCCAGGCGGCGCTCGCTCTCGGGTGGCTTTTGGGGACGCTCTGGATGCTTCGCCACGGGAAACGCCTTCCCAAGGGGAAATTGCTGCTGTTCGGGATCGCGATGGACGGGGCGACGTACCTGCCCTTCTTGGCCTTCTTGAGCGAGGAGGTGCGCTCCTACGGGCTGAGTTTGCTCCTGATCGCCTTTCACGGGCTGTTCATCCCGCTGATCACCGTGACGCGCGCCGCGCTCATTCAGGAGCTTGTGCCCTCGGAGCGCTTGGGCAGGGTCTTCGCGCTCGTGAACCTCACCGTGGTGGGATTCATGGCCCTCTCGTCGTTTACGACGGGGGCCTTGGGGGAAGTGTTGGAAGCGCCGTGGCTCTTCGGCCTGGCGGGCGCGGGCGGGGCGCTCTCCGGGATCGTGGGAGCGTGGCTCTTCCGCGCCCTGCGGAGACAACCATAAAAAGGGGGGATTCCGATGGCCCTTCTGCTTCGCGAGGTTGAAGTCGAACAGCTTCTTACGATGGAGGACGCCCTCGAGGCCGTGGAGGAGGCGTTTCGCGGCTGGGGGGAGGGTCGGGCGGTGAACCGCCCGCGGGTGCGCGTGCGGGTGCCGCACGGGTTCCTGCACCTCATGCCCGCAGCGGCCCTCGACGAGGGCGTCATGGGCTTTAAGTCCTACTCCACCGTCGTGGGCCACAGGGCCCGCTTTCTCGTGGTGCTCTTCGGCGCGGAGACCGGGGACGTCTTAGCCCTCATAGAAGCCGATCGACTGGGCCAGGTGCGCACGGGCGCGGCCTCCGGGGTGGCGGCGAAGTACCTGGCCCGCGAGGACTCCCGAGTGTTGGGACTTCTGGGCGCGGGCTACCAGGCCGAGACGCAACTGGAAGCCGTCTGCCGGGTGCGCCCCATCGAGCGCGTGAAGGTGTACAGCCGCACGCCGGAGCGCCGC
>JALUUA010000341.1 GCA_027021605.1 Candidatus Bipolaricaulota bacterium
GGGTGCACGAGGACGCCCCCCGCCGAGAACGGCGAGGGGACCTCATCATCGTCCGGGGGCTGTCGCTCCACTCGTTTGAGCTGGGGCTCGCAGGCGTGGCCGACGTGGTCGAGTTCCACCGCTCCTCTACGGCCGAGCCATCGGGTCAGGCCCGTGGTGTCCGGCTGCCCGGCGCCACGGGCCTGTGGACCCCGTTCCCTGTGGAGTACAAGCGGGGCCGCCCCAAGCCCCACCGGGCCGACGAGGTGCAGTTGTGCGCCCAGGCCCTGTGCCTGGAGGAGATGCTGGGCGTGGCCGTTCCCGAGGGAGCGCTGTTCTACGGCAAGGAGCAACGAAGGATCTCCGTCGTGTTCGACTCGGGGCTGCGCACCCTGACCCGGAACGCGGCCCGGCGCTTTCGCGCGCTGGTGGAAGCGGGGGTAACGCCGCCCGCGGTCAAGCAGAAAAAATGTGCTTCCTGCTCCTTGCTCCCCTCATGCATGCCCGAGGCGATGACCCGTCGGCGCTCTGCGCAGCGATATATCCAGGCTTCTCTGCATCGAGCGCTGCTCCCGGCGAACGGTGATCCGTGAAAAGGCATCTCAACACGCTCTTCGTCACCACCCAGGGCGCCTGGCTCGCCAAGGAGGGCGAGGCCGTAGTCGTGAAGGTGGATCGGGAGGTCCGGCTTCGGGTCCCGGTCCACCTGCTCGAGGGCATCGTGTGCTTCGGCAACGTCTCCATGAGCCCTTTTCTCATGGCCCGCTGCGCGGAGCGGGGGGTGGGGGTATCGTTCCTGACCGAGAATGGAAGGTTCCTCGCCCGTGTCGAGGGACCCGTGTCGGGCAACGTTCTACTCCGTCGTACCCAGTATCGGTGGGCCGACGACCCCGTGCGCACTGCCGCTCTCGCGCGGGCATTCGTTCTCGCCAAGGTCGCGAACTGCCGCCTCGTGCTCCAGCGAGCCGCTCGGGATCACCCCGAACGGGCGGACGCGCTGACCCCTGCGGTGGAGACTCTGGCCCGAAGCCTGGAGCAGCTAGAAAACGCCCAAACCGTGGATGCGATCCGGGGGTTGGAGGGCGATGCCGCACGGACGTACTTCAGCGTGTTTCAGCACCTGATCACG
>JALUUA010000342.1 GCA_027021605.1 Candidatus Bipolaricaulota bacterium
AGCCGCGGCGGGATGCGCCGGGGATCGCCCCACTCATACTCCAGCTCCCGGACCGCCTCTCGGAGGGCCGCCTCCAGCTCGCGATAGGCCCTCCGGAGCACCCGCTGGCGCTCCTCCGGGGCGAAGGGAAAGCGCGAGACCTCAAAGCGGAAGACCTGCTTGAGCCCCGCGTAGTCGATCGTCGGTCGCCCGGAGGCCATCTTCGCTTGCCTCCCTTCTCTACCCGCCTCCCACTCCCTTCAGCTCTAGCGCCGGTTGGACCACTGTACGAGCACCTCGCCACAGTGGGGGCAGTACGTCGGGATGGGATCGCCCCGAATATATTGCCCGCAGTGGGGGCAGCGCCTCACCAACCCCCGCTTCTTGAGCCAAAAGCGCAAATAGAGGCGCCAGCCCACCCACCAGCTGAGCACGAACACCAGAACGGCGCCGATCAGCTCCAGGCCGATGCCCATTTGTTATGGTCGGGCTTATAAAGCCTCAAAGACGGCGGCGATCCCCTGGCCGCCGCCGATGCACAGCGACGCCAGCCCGAACTGCTTCTGCTGCTTCTTAAGCTCGATCAGCAGCGTAAGAGCCAAGCGGGCGCCGCTGGCGCCCAGGGGGTGGCCCAGCGCGATCGCCCCGCCGTTGACGTTGACCTTCTCGCGGTCCAGCTCCAGCTCGCGCTCCACGGCCAAGTATTGCCCCGCGAACGCCTCGTTGATCTCGATGAGATCGATGTCTTTGAGGGAGAGCCCGGCCCGCTCCAGGGCCTTGCGGGAGGCCGGGGCGGGACCGATCCCCATGTACTTGGGCTCCACCCCCACCGCGGCCCAGCTCACGATCCTCCCCAGGGGCCGGATCCCCAGCTCCTCGGCCTTCCGGCGGCTGGCGACCAGCAGGGCCGCTGCCCCGTCGTTGATCCCCGAGGCGTTCCCCGCCGTCACGAATTGGTTCCCCTCGAAGGGGGCCAGGGGCAGCTTGGCCAACGTCTCCATCGTGGTGTCCTTGCGCGGGTGCTCGTCCGTGTCGACGACGATCTTCTTGCCCTTGACCTCCATCTCGTAGGGGTAGATCTCCTCGGCGAAGCGGCCGCTCTCGATCGCCTTAACCGCGCGCTGGTG
>JALUUA010000343.1 GCA_027021605.1 Candidatus Bipolaricaulota bacterium
ATCGACGTTCGGGTAGGCTCCCCCTCGAACCCCCTGGGGAAGGTCGTGGTGGCCCACGCCTGCGGGACGAACGGCGGCTACCCCGTCGCGAAGGCGTACTTCGAGCACGGGGTGGACACCGTCGTCTACATCCACTGCGCGGGGCCGGACTCCCGCCGACTCCAAGAGGAGTTCGAGGGCAGGGGCAAGAATCTGGTGGTCACGGGCCACATCGCCTCGGACGCGTTGGGGATCAACCCCTTCATCGCCGAGCTAGAGAAGCGCGGGCTGGAGGTCCGGCGGGTCAGCGGGGTCATCCCCCCTTAGGGGGCCCCTTAGGGCCCACCCCAGAGTTGCGACCGGGGCCTTTCAGCTGCTATAGTTATGTTCACCGAAATCCCTTAAAGAAAGGAGCGTGATCCCCGGAAATCAGAGGACTCGTCGCATCGGTGCGGGTTCGTCTGTCTGGTTCCGGCTCATCTATGGAGAAGGGAGGAAACAATGTGGGGCTCTTGACGATCAAGGAGCTGCTGGAGACGGGGGTCCACTTCGGGCACCGGGTCCGCAAGTGGAACCCGAAGATGCGGCCGTACATCTATACCGAGCGCAAGGGGATTCACATCATCGACCTGGAGAAGACGATCCAGCTCTTTGAGGAAGCGTACTACTTCGTCCGGGACTCGATCGCCCAGGGCAAGGAGATTCTGTTTGTAGGGACGAAGCGCCAGGTGCAGAAGACGATCGAGGAGGAGGCCCAGCGCTGCGGGGCGCATTACGTCAACCGCCGCTGGCTGGGCGGGACCCTCACGAATTTCCCCGTGATCAAGAGCCGCATTGACCGCATGAAGGAACTGGAGGAATACGAGGAGAAGGGCGGGCTGGACAAGCTCCCCAAGAAGGAAGCGATGCGCTACCGCCGCGAGCTGGAGAAGCTGCGCCGGAACTTGGCGGGCCTGCGCAACATGACCCGCCTGCCCGATATTCTGTTTGTGGTGGACACCCAGGTCGAGGCCAACGCGGTGCACGAGGCCAAACTGCTGGGAATCCCCGTGGTCGCGCTCATCGACACGAACTGCGACCCCGACCCCATCGACTACCCCATCCCCGGAAACGACGACGCCATCAAGGCCACCAAGCTCATCATCTCCCGCATCGCCGACGCCGTGATCGAGGGCCGGGAGGGCCGCACGCCCACGCCCGCCGCGGAGAAGGCGGAGGCAGAAGCGGAGGCCAAGGCAGAGGCCGAGGCCGAAACGAAACCCGAAGCCGAGGTGGCCGTGGAGGTCCCGGCGGAGGCGCTCGCCGAGGCCGGAGTCGAGGCCGAGGAGGCGGTGGCCGTGGCGACGGCGGTGGCGACCGCCGAGCCGGAGCTCTCCGTGGCCCCCGACGGGGCCGAAGCCCCCGCCGTGGAGTCGGAGTCGAAGGGGGCCGAGGTCGAGGGCCAAAGCGGCGAGGCGGGGGAAGCGGAGACGGAGGAAGCAGCCGAAGCGGGAGCTGAAGCCGAAACCGAAACCGAAACCGCAACCACAACCACAGCCCAAGAAGCTGCACCTGCTGCAACGCGGGACGACAACGACGAAGACGAAACGGGAAAGGAAGGGTGAAGCACGCGATGAGCACCACCATCACGCCGGACGCCGTCCGTCAGCTCCGGGAGGAGACGGGCGTCGGGATCATGGACTGCAAGCGCGCCCTGGAGAAGAGCGGCGGCGACATCGAGAAGGCCAAGAAAATCCTGCGGGAAGAGGGGAAGGCGGCGCTGGCGGAGCTGAGCAGCCGCGCGGCCACCGAGGGCCGCGTGGACGCCTACATCCACCACAACGGCAAGATCGGGGTCTTGGTGGAAGTCGACTGCAACACGGACTTCACCGCCAACAGCCAGGCGTTTCGGGAGTTCGTGCAGGGGCTGGCCAAGCACATCGCCGCGGCCTCCCCGCCGCCCCGGTACATCTCCCCGGAGGACGTCCCCGAGGAGATTCTCGAGAACGAGCGGGAGATCTACCGCAAGCAAGCGGAAAAGGAGGGCAAGCCGCCGGAGATCGCCGAGAAGATCGTGGAGGGGCGGCTCAAGAAGTTTTATGAAGAAGTTTGCCTGCTCAAGCAGCCTTATGTGATGGACCCCGAGGGCAAGATGACCGTCGAGGACGCCTTGGGGGAGCTCGTCTCCAAGGTGGGCGAGAACGTCGTGATCCGCCGTTTCGCCCGCTTCGAGGTGGGACGCGACGGCTAACGCTTAGGGCATGAGAGCCCTCCTTAAGCTCTCCGGCACGGCCTTCGGAAAGGCGGGGCTGGAGAGAGAATCCCTGGAGTACGTGGCCGCTGAGCTCGCGGCGGCCCTTTCTCTTTCTTCTTCGGGGGATGTCGAGCTGGCCGTGGTCGTGGGAGGGGGGAACCTGGTGCGGGGGCGGGACCTCCCCCGGATGGACCGCGCCATTGCCGACCAGATGGGGATGCTCGCCACCGTGATCAACGGCTTGGCCCTGCAGGAGGCCCTCTCCCAGAGGGGCATCCCCGCGGCCCTCCAGTCCGCGGTGGCCGTCCCGTGGGCCGAGCCCGTGGACCCCCGAAGGGCCCGCGAGGCCCTCTCCCAAAAGCGCGTGGTGATCTTCGCGGGCGGGACGGGGAACCCCTTCGTCACCACCGACACGGCCGCGGCGATCCGGGCTGCCGAGATCAATGCCGAGGTGCTCCTCAAGGCCACCGACGTGGACGGGGTCTACACCGCCGACCCGAAGCGCGACCCCTCAGCGCAGAAAATCCCCTCGCTGACGTACGAGCGGGCGATCCACGAGCGCCTGGGGGTGATGGACCTCGCGGCCCTGGCCCTCTGCGAGCAGTATGGAATCCCCATCGTCGTCTTCGACTTCTTCCGCGAGGGGAACCTCCAGAGGGTTCTGGAGGGCGAGGAAATCGGGACGCGGGTGTCTTAAGCTGAAGCTGAAGCTGAAGCTAAAGCCGAAGCCGGGTCCGAGGCCGCCCCTTAAGCCCTTAACTTACGTCTTCTTTTCCAGGGAGACGAGCTCCTCTTCCGTCGGGGCCGGGGTGAGCTCCGGCAGCCGCCAGGCGGCCAGCAGCGATACCAACACAAAGACCGCGGCCGTGACGGCAAACGGGGCCCGCAGCCCCAGCCACAGGGCCACGGCGCTTCCCGCAAGCGGAGCGACGGCCCGCGCGCCGGAGACGATCGTGTTGTCCAGCCCGTAGACCGTCCCCTCGATCCCGGGGCGGGTGTAGCCCGCCAAGAGCGCTCCCACCGTGGGCATGACGCCCCCCAACGCGATGCCCACCAGGGCCTGCAGGGCCAGGAGCTGCCAGCCCGAGGTCACCAAGCTCTGCAGCCCGTACAGCAGGGCCGCCAAAGCTGCGCAGATCGTCACGATGCGGCGGTGGCCGATCCGATCGCCTAGCTTCCCCAAGTAGACGGCGCTGGCGGTGGTGGTGGCCGAGGCGATCCCGATCACGAGTCCCGTGAAGGTGTTCACCCCCAAGCCCACCCCGCCGCGGGCGAGCAGCATCGCCAGAAAGAGCGGCATCACGGGGATGACCATCATCCGGCCCAGCTGGGTGAGGAAGCGCATGAGATACGCAACGCGCACCCCGGGGGAGCTGAGCACGTCGTGCCACAGCTTAAGCACCCCTTGGGTCTCGTCCGCCTCGGCAGAGGGAGCGGGCTTCTGCTCCCGGATCCCCACCAAGACGAGCACCCCGGCGAGGAAGAGCAGCGAGGCCGTAACGTAAAACGCGGCCCGATACCCGAGGAGGTCGGCGACCGTCCCGCCGATGAGGGGGCCCAAGGCCACCCCGCCCGCCAAGCCCGACTGCAGAAGTCCCATCGCGTACCCCACCCGCTCCCGGGGCGCGGCGGCGGCCACCAGGGCGTTGAGCGCGGAGACCGTGCCCGTGATCAGGCCCTGAACGAGACGCAGGAGGACGAGCTCCTCCGCGGAGCGGGCGAAGGCCATCCACAGCAAAATCAAAGAGCCCCCGAACATGGCCCGCTCCACCATGAGCTTTCTGCCGAAGCGGTCCGCGAGCATCCCCCAGAAGGGCGAGGCGATCATCATCGTAAGGGCCTGCCCCGAGAAGACCAAGCCCGCCAAGAGCTCCAAACTGGTCCCCGTGGTGGAGCCCAGCTCCTTCACGTAGAGGGGCAGAAACGGGAAGATGCTCGAGAACCCCACCGCGGTCATCAGCTGGGCGAAGAAGGCGATATAAAGGGTGCGCTGCCACCCCTCGCCCCAAAGCCCCCTCAGGCGCCTTCCCATAACGGGGAGAGTTTACAACGTAGGGGGCTGGCAGGCGATCCCGTGCTTCTCGAAGTAGCGCTGGTGGTACTCTTCTGCGCGGTAGAACTCCCGGGCGGGGACGATCTCCGTGACGATGGGGCGGTCATACAGACCGCTCTGCTCGAGCCTCCGGCGGGAGGCTTCTGCCAGGCGGCGCTGCTCCTCCGTGTGGTAGAAGATCACGGAGCGGTATTGGGTGCCCACGTCGGGGCCCTGGCGGTTGCGCTGCGTGGGGTCGTGGCATCGCCAGAACACGTCGAGAAGCTCCTCGTACGAGACCTGCTCGGGGTCATACTCGACTTGGACGACCTCGGCGTGGCCCGTCTCGCCGGTGCAGACTTGTTCGTAGGTGGGGTTGGGGACGGAGCCGCCCATGTAGCCCACGGTCGTGTTCACAACACCGGGCACTTGGCGAAACGTGGCCTCGACGTGCCAGAAACATCCGGCTCCGAAGGTCGCAAGGGCTGTGGGTGTGGGCATTGGGTCACCCCTCGATGGACGATCACAGAAGAAAGAGCACGTAGGGTGGGCCCGGAGGGACTCGAACCCCCAACCTTCTGGTTAAAAGCCAGCTGCTCTGCCAGTTGAGCTACGGGCCCCTGGGTGTCAATAGCCTACCGGAAATCCGCCTGCTCTTCAACCAAATCTTTCCCGTACCTAACGGCTTTAGCGGTACTCCATCGTCTCGCACAGGAATTCCGACTTGCCCCGCTCGCTTCCGTCGGGGTCGCCGTAGCGGCAGCGGTCCACCACTTGGCCCTCGGCGTCCTTGAGCACCGCGGTGTCCTCGCCGTTGTCCCAGATCTGCGTGCGCGCGTCCCAGTAGAGCTTCGTGGCAGTGTTCTCCCCGCGGCCCGTGTAGACGGTCACGCGCTCCCCGGCCCGCAGCGTAAACCCTTCCGGGAAGCGGAAGATGTGGCTGGCCACCCCACGATCCCCCAGCTCGTCGGCCAGCGTCCAGCCCGTGAAGTCCACCTCCCCGGCGTTGACGCGCAGCACGACCCACTCGCCGTTCTTGTTCTCGTTGTCGTCCCCCTCCGCGTCGTAGTGGATAAGCTCAATGACCACGCGCTTTCCGCCCGTGGGTTGCGGCTCGGGTTCGGGCCCGGGCGGTTGGGGCGGTGGCGGCGGGCCTTGGACGTCCCCCACGGTCACGGTACGGCTCGTGCGCCC
>JALUUA010000344.1 GCA_027021605.1 Candidatus Bipolaricaulota bacterium
AATGGGGTGCAACCGCCTAAGGCCACTTGAGCACCTTGAGCCCCACGCGGGCGATCCCCTTCTCCACGATCCCCAGCTCCTTCGCGGCGGCATACGACAGGTCGATGATCCGCCCCGGGACGAACGGACCGCGGTCGTTTATGCGCACAATCACCCAGCGGCCCGTGTCCAGATCCACCACCTTGACGATCGCGTTGAAGGGGAGCGTCTTGTGGGCCGCGGTCATCGCGTACATGTCGTAAATTTCCCCGTTGGCGGTCCTCTTGCCGTGGAACCCCGGCCCGTACCAAGACGCGATCCCCACCTGGTCGTATTGGAAGTGCCGGACGAGCCCTACGATTAAGAGGAGGGCCATCATCCCGCCCACGAGCGCGATCCGCAGGTCCATCTACCTCGTCGCCTCCGGCGGTTCAAGGAGCTAGCGCCCGCGCGCGCCCGCCCGCCCCATGGACGGTCGGGGTCGGGGACGCGGCCGAGGACGAAGGGCGCTCACGATGCGATCCAAGAGCACGTGGAGCATGTTCGGAAGGTAGATCCCCGCCCCCAGCACCCAAAGAAGCCTTTGGTTCTCCAGAAGCCCCACGGCCTCCTCGGGTAGAGTAAGCCCCCACAGGTACGAGAGCCCCGCGAGCACCCCCGCGAGCACGATCCCTAGGTAGAGGAGTCGGGTCAAGGGCCCCAGCACCAGGCTGTGGCTTAAGCCGCGGTGTTTAAACACACGGGAGTAGGGGGCCCAGATAAAACCCAACGGCCCCCAGCGACGCCGGGCGGCGTTCTTGTGCAGGTCGAGATCGGGGCTTAAGAGGAGGCTGCTGAAGAGATACCCTCCCACAAAGACAGCCAGCTCTACCGGCTCGGGCTGCAAGGTTAGATGATAAGCAGCCCCGATTGCCGGAAGCAGCGCCATCTCGACGGCCATGTGCGTCTTCCCCGAGGGCATGCTTTGATCGTACCCAGCAAATAAAAAATTTCCACGAAACCGCGCACCTCCGGGAGGGACCCTTGACGCCCCCTTCGGGGTGCGCTACAATACTAGCAGTCACCTCCAAGGAGTGCTAAACAGGCGCGATCCCCATCCGAAAAGCGCGCCGTTTTTGCACGC
>JALUUA010000345.1 GCA_027021605.1 Candidatus Bipolaricaulota bacterium
AAACGCTGCCCAAGAGGGTGGTGGCCTCGCTCCGGTCCGTGGGGCCGAAGCTGCCCCCGTTCCCGAGCGAGGAGGAGTGCGGGCGGGCGTGGGAGGCCCTGGGCCCCGGGTCGCGGAAGCTGCTGCGGCTCCTGGTGGGGCGGGGTCCGGCAACGGCGGAGGAGATCCAAGGGGCGGCTGCCGCAGTCGGGGTGCCGCGGGCGTTCGTGGCCGCCCTGCTGCGGCGGCTTTCGGAGGGGGGCTACGTTCGACTAACAGAAGGCCGCTACGCCGTGACCGAGGGGCCGTGGGCGGAGTACGTCCGGGCGCGGGCGGCGGAGGCCCCTGCGGAGGGGGAGTAGGGCCCCGGGTAATGGAATGGACGGACCGGGATCCCCTCTTGTAAATAACTTCAGCGGTTTGGCTTATGGCCGATTCCCCTTAGACTCATCCTATCTCCTGTAAGCAGACAAAGCCCCAGGCAGCGGTTGGCCTACCAGACCACGGGAACCACGCCAGCTCGGTGAATCGCCTCGTCTTTGGTGATCAGCGCGGCTTGGTGGAGCAGGGCTTCGCAGACGATGAGCCGGTCGTGCATCGTAGGAATGGTCCGCTGTTCTTTAAGGCACTGCAGTTGTTCCGGTCCCAGCGCGCAGAGCTCGAAGTTGGCCGCGGTCGCGATCCGCTTTAGGAGGGCGTCGATGTCCGCGGACAGCTTGCCCCGCTCCACGATGAAGATGAGCTCAGCAATGACGATGGCGGGGATGAGCAATCGAGCTTCTCCTTGCTCGACTTGCCGGAAGGCTCGATCGGCAGCCGGGCTCAACTTGGAGGGATCCAGCAGATACCACGCCAAGCTATGGGTGTCCGCGACGTAGAGGAGGGGCTTGGAGCTCACTCCGAAGCCCCCTTCAACGTCTGAAGTTGCTCCTCCACCTCCCGGTCCCAGAGTCGGCGGGCGGCTTCCAAGTCCCCGTCGCGTAGCTCGCCGGCACTCTTCCAAAGGCCCCGTAAGGAGATGATCCGCTCGGGGAGCGGGGTAATCGTCACCCGCAGGCGGGTGCGCTCGGGGAGGTTCAGCGGCCGAGCCGGTCGGATGACGCCGTTCTCATAGACGGCCTCAACGGTCTGGGCCATCCTCGATCACCTCAACTTTATTCTAGCTTGACAAGGAGCATCCGGCCACCGAGATTAGTTCCGGACCCCATTGAGTTTGAACCGGAACAAGCATTGCGAGGAGCATCTCGACAGAGGCCAGGAACCGTTGTACCCTTTGTGCTAAGGGGACAGAAAACGGGGGATTTAAGCCTATGCGCATCGGGATGCTCGCGCCGATCGCCTGGCGGGTCCCGCCCCGCCACTACGGCCCCTGGGAGCGGGTCGTCTCCATCTTGACGGAGGGTCTGGTGGAGCGGGGCGTGGACGTCACGCTTTTCGCCACCGCCGACTCCCTCACGAAAGCAAGATTAGTGGCCGTCTGCCCCCGCGGCTACGAGGAGGACCCCGAACTCGACCCCAAGGTCTGGGAGGGACTCCACATCGCCGAAGCGTTCGAGCGCGCCCGCGCCGGGGAATTTGATCTCTTGCACAACCACTTCGACTTTTTGCCCCTGACCTACAGCGGGTTGGTAGACGTCCCCGTGCTCACCACGATCCACGGCTTCTCCTCGAAGCGCATTCTGCCCGTCTACGAGAAGTACAACGGGCGCGTGCATTACGTCTCGATCAGCCACGCCGACCGCCATCCGAAGCTCGACTACATAGCCACCGTGTACCACGGCATCCCCGTGGAGGCGTTCACCCCCCGCCGCGAGCCCGGGGACTATCTGCTGTTCTTCGGGAGAATTCATCACGACAAGGGCACCGCAGAGGCCGTCGAGGTGGCCCGGCGCTCCGGGATGAGGCTGATCATCGCGGGTATCGTCCAAGACGAGCGCTACTTTCGTGAGAGGGTCGAGCCCTTCCTCGACGGGGAGCAGATCGTCTACGTGGGCTCCGTCGGGGGCCGGGAGCGCGATGAGCTTTTGGGCGGGGCCTATGCGCTTCTGCACCTCATAAACTTTGACGAACCCTTCGGGCTCAGCATGGTGGAGGCGATGGCCTGCGGCACCCCCGTGATCGCCCGCCCCCGCGGGGCCGTCCCCGAGGTTGTGATAGACGGGGAGACGGGTTTCTTCGTCCGCACCGTCGAGGAGGCCGTCGAAGTCCTCCCCCGGGTCGAGCGGCTGGACCGTATGAAGATCCGCAGGCACGTGGAGGAGCGCTTCCGCGCCGAGCGGATGGTCGAGGAGTACATTAGGGTGTACAAGCAGATCTTGGGCTCATGAGGGGGTTCGTCCTGGGGATCAACTACTGGCCCCCATCGAGCGCGATGGGGTGGTGGAAGCGCTTCAGCTCTCAAGAGGTGGAGCGGGACTTCGCCCGCATCCGGGGCGCCGGGTTGGGGATCGTGCGCCTTTTTCTCCTCTGGGAGGACTTCCAGCCCGCCCCCGACCGCGTCTCTTCAAAAGCCCTGGAGGACCTTCAAGCGACGGCGGAAATTGCGAAAGCACACGGGCTCCAATTGCTGGTCACGCTCTTTACCGGCCACATGAGCGGGGCCAACTGGCTCCCCGCGTGGGCCCTTTCCCCCGCCCCCGGCGGGAGCGCGGCCCAAAGCCAAAGGTTCCCTGTGATCTCCCGGGAGCGGGTTGTCCCCGCCGTGCCCCGCAATTGGTACGCGGACGAGGGGATTCAACGAGCCCAAGAGGCCCTGGCCGAGCGCGTAGGGGAGGCGCTGGGCGATCACCCGGCCGTCTGGGCCTGGGACCTGGGAAACGAGAACTCGAACGTCTGCGTGCCCCCCTCCCGGGAGGCGGGGCTGCGATGGCTCGAGCGCATGGCGAAGGCGCTCCGCCGCGGGGGCGCGCGGCAGCCCATCACGCTGGGGCTCCACATGGAAGACCTCGAGGAAGATCGCCGCCTCGGTCCTGCCGAGGCCGCCCGGGTTTGCGACTTCCTCTCCATGCACGGGTACCCCGTGTACGCCCCCTGGGCCGACGGCCCGAAAGACCCCTGGGTGCTCCCCTTCTTGGGGGTCATCACCCGCTGGCTCGGCGGCGAAAAGCCCGTTCTGTTTGAGGAGTTTGGCGCGCCCACCCGGCCTCCCACTTTTAGGGGCGCAGAGCCCCCATCCGTCCCGCTTCTTACGGAGGAAGAGGCGGCCTCGTTTGTGGAGCAGGCCCTCCCGCTCCTGAGGCGCTTCGGGATGCGGGGCGCGCTCCTCTGGTGCTACGGGGACTACGACCCCGCCCTTGGGCGGAAGCCCCCCTTCGATCGCGCGCCCCACGAGCTGCACTTCGGGCTCTGGCGCGCGGATGGGTCGGAGAAGCCCGCCGTCGACGCCGTCCGTCGCTTTGCCCAAGCTCTCTCCCGAAACGGCGCACTCGAAGAAGCTCCGGATACGGACACGAGTTGGATTGACATCCCGCCCGAGAGGTTTTATACAGATCCCCGTGCGCATCTGGTGCGCCTCTACCGGCGCTTCCGGGCGCGCTTTTCGTCTTGATCTTGAAGCGGGAACAGCAGGCAAACCCCAAGGAGGAGGCCGAGGATGAGGAACACCACGAATCGCCATTACGAGACGCTCTTTCACCGCCACGAGCGAAACCCCATCCTGACGGCGGCGGACTGGCCCTATCCCATAAACTCCGTCTTCAACGCGGGGGCGACGCTCCTGCCGGATGGGACCACCCTGCTTCTGTGTCGGGTGGAGGACCGCCACGGTCACTCCCACTTCTGCGTCGCACGCTCGAGGAACGGGGTCGACGGCTGGGAGATCGACCCCGAGCCGACGCTGCTGCCCGACCCCGAGCGCCACCCCGAGGAGCTGTGGGGCATCGAGGACCCCCGCATCACCTACGTGCCCGAGCTGGGGAAGTACGCCATTGTGTATACCGCCTACTCCCGCAGCGGACCCGCGGTTGCCCTGGCCCTGACGGAAGACTTCCGGGAGTTCGAGCGCTGCGGGGTGATCATGCCCCCGGAGGACAAGGACGCGGCGCTGCTGCCGCGGCGCATCCGGGATCGCTGGGCCCTCATCCACCGCCCCGTCGGCCCGATGGGGGCCCACATCTGGGTGTCCTACTCCCCGGACCTCACCCACTGGGGCGAGCAGAAGCTGGTGCTCGAGACCCGCCGCGGCGGGTGGTGGGACTCCGAGCGCATCGGGCTGAGCCCCCCGCCCATCGAGACCCCCGAGGGGTGGCTCCTCATCTACCACGGCGTCCGGCGGACCGTCTCGGGGGCCATCTACCGCCTGGGGCTCGCCCTGCTGGACCTCGAGAGGCCTGAGAAGTGCCTGCTCCGGAGCGACGAGTGGGTCTTCGGCCCCGAGGCGCCCTACGAGCGCTTCGGGGACGTCAACAACGTCGTGTTCCCCTGCGGCTACGTGATCGAGCCCGACGGCGACACCCTGCGCCTCTATTACGGCGCGGCGGACACCTGCATCGCGCTGGCTACCGGAAGCGTCCGGGCGCTTCTGGGGTGGCTGAAGCGCCACGGCCGGGAGCCGGTCACCCCGCCGGCCCTTTGAGCCCCCGGAGCCGGTGGATCGCCAGCAGCAGGACGCCCGCGGCGAGCAGGACCGCGGGCCAAGGGTACAACTCCATAAGAACGTCCGAGGGCTCCACCCCCGGGTCGACCTGTCGGTAGGCCGCCTCCAGGGTGCTCCAGAGGTTGTTGAGGGCGTGCGCGACGACGGCGGGATACAGGCTCCCCGTGCGAAGGACGAGCCAGGCCAGCCAAAGGCCCGCGGGGAACGTCGCCAGGATGTGCAGCGGGTCGACGTGCATAAGCGCGAAGAGAACGGCGCTGAGCGCCATAGCGGCCGGGGCGGAGTACCGCGAGGCGAACCCGCTCAAGATGAGCCCGCGGAAGGCCAGCTCCTCGCTGATCCCCGGTCCCACGCTGATCACCAAGGCGTACACCAAAAAGCTCCCCAAGGTCGTGTAGCGGGAGAGCCGCACCATCTCCTGGAGGTTCTCGGAGGCCAGCTCGGGGACGGCCCGCAGCAGAAGGGCCGCAAGCTGGGCGACTACCACCCCCAGGGCGATCATCCCCATCGGGCCCCAGAGGTACGCCTCCCCGGGGGCGGGTCGCAGGCGGAAGACCTCCCGGTAGGGAAAGCGCCCTAAGCTCGCGAAAAGGAGGGCAGCCCCTAGGTTGATCAGCGCCTGAATCCCGATGAGCAGGGCACTTCCCATTTGGGAGTCCATATCGAACGGGATGTCGAGGGCTCCCAGGACGATCCCCAAGACGAGGAACGCAAGAAGGGTCACCAGGATGAGGAAGAAGAAGAACCCCACGGCGTGGCGGGGCCCGGGCAGCCGCGTCCGGCCCCCATCCCTATCCCCAGCTTCCGCCTCCGCCTTCGCCCGTGGGTCGCGCTCCCACGG
>JALUUA010000346.1 GCA_027021605.1 Candidatus Bipolaricaulota bacterium
CCGGCTCCGGTCGTACTCCCACGTGGCCCGTTCCGGGGCTACAGAGAGCACACGTTCAGCGCCCGAAATAGACACGATCCCCCTTCTCCGTGGAGCCGAGCCTGTAGCAAATGGGGCGATCGATCTCCGTGAGCCAGTTCTCGTCCTAGCCCGGATCCGTCACCAAGACGCGGATCCATTCCCATGATGGGGTTCCGAAGGCGCTTTCTGGGCGCTGATTCCTCTTCCCCGTCTCTCCGACGGCCCTCCGCGCCCCATCGCGGCCTCTCGTCGCTCGGCTGACCGGCTCTCGCACCTCCTCAGCCACCCCCAAGGCGCACCCCATCCAGCGGCTCACTCGAATTCGAGCCCTCGACCGTGCGCTCCCTACGCTTCAGCGGCCGTCATTCCAGCTGCAGCCGCGCCCATGCCAGCCGTAGCAGCCCCTGATAGGAACAGCTCCGCGCCATCCGCAGCCACAGGCGGCGCACCGTCACCTGGATCTGCCCTCCGATCTCGAACAGTTTCCTGCGAATCGTGTCGCACTGGGCCCGGGCCAGCTCCGTCCCCCGCAGACCGATCCTCCGGATCGCACTCATCAGCACGTAGGCGAAGCCGCTCAGGTACAAGCGGATCTGGTTCGCCCGGAAGTGGTGTGAGCTCGTCCGGTCCGCGAACAAGAAGAGCTGCTGCTCCTCGAGCCGATTCTCCATGTCGCCACGGGCGCAGTACGTCTCCTCGTACAGCTTCCGCGCCGCCTCGACGTCCGGGATCGTGAGCGACGTCACTTTGATACGAGGATTCTCCCGTCCGGGGATCCACTCGGCCTTCCCGATCACCGTGCGAGTCCGGCTCCAGCTCTGCAGGGTCCGATACCGGAAGCGACGGAACACCCGGGCACGACCGTCGGGCGCGTCCTTCGCCAGCTGCCTGGCCTTGCGCATCGCACGCTCGAGTTTCCTCACCAGACGCGCGTTTCGGGCCAATCCAAGCACGTAGTAGACACCGTGGGCCTCGCACCAGGTCATCAGGTCGTCCCTACAGAAGCCCGAATCCCCCCGCACCACGATCCGGGTCCTGGGCCAGCGCTTGCGGAGCCGCGACACGATGCGGGAGATC
>JALUUA010000347.1 GCA_027021605.1 Candidatus Bipolaricaulota bacterium
CGCTAGAGATGGCCCACCGGCTGATCGTGATGGGGGAGGCGCCGCGGGCGGTCATCGCCGCGGTGGAGTGCCCCGATCCCTCCCCGAAGACGCGCTGGTTTGCGGAGCGGGGCCTGCTGGCCCGCTCGGGGGAAGTTCGGCCCTTCGGGCGGGAGCGCAATGGGTTTGTGCTGGGGGAGGCGGCGGTGGCCGTGGTCGTCGAGCCGGTAAGCGCCCTTCAGGATCGAAGGATTCGGGGCATCTACGAGGCGGGGGCGACGGCGGAGGAGGCGTGGAAGCTCAGCCTGCCCGACGTCACCTCCCGAGCGTATCTGCGGGCGATGGAGGCGGCCCTTCGTCGCGCGGGGCGCCGCCCGGAGGAGATCGGAGCCGTCGTGCCCCACGGCACCGCCACTCCCCTCGGGGATCGCTACGAGGCCGATGCCCTGCACCGCCTCTTCGGACGGGGGGGCGTTCCCCCGGCCTGTGCCCTCAAGGGCTGGGTGGGCCATACCCTGGGGGCAAGCGCCCTCTTGGAGATCGTGCTCACCCTCTGGGCCCTGGAGGAGGGCTTCCTGCCCGGGACGCCGACGGCCTTCCCGCCGGACCCGGCGTGCGCGCTCCCCCTCACCCGGGAAGCGCGTCCCCTGGCTGCCGTGGCTTCGGCTTCGACCTCGGACGCCGTGGTCGTGCTCAAGACCGCCCTGGGCTTCGGAGGCTTCAACGGGGCCGCCGTGCTCGCCTGCCCCTCCCATTCCGCGTCCGTGCCCGCATCGGGACAAGGCAGAAGACGGGAGGAGGGAGGTTCGATGAGGAGATGACCGATCGGGGGCAATCGAGGCGGGCGATCCAGGGTTCCCCTCGCCTGGAACACGCTTCCGCAAGGGAGCTTCGCGCGTCCCTGCAGGTGGAGCGGACGGATCCGTGGGCCCGGGGGCACTTTCCCTGCTTGCCCATTTACCCGGGCATGCTGTTGGTGAGCACCTTCGAGGCGCTGGCCCGACGGGCGTGGGGCGGGGAGGAACCCGAGACGCTCCGGGCCCGCTTCTTCGCCCCGGTGCTCCCCCCGGCGGAGCTGGAGTTGCGGCTTCGTCGGCAGCGGGACGAGGAGGAGGGAT
>JALUUA010000348.1 GCA_027021605.1 Candidatus Bipolaricaulota bacterium
CACGTCGACGTCCTCCAGCTCGAGGGGGTAGCCCAGCAGGCGCGCTAAGATGAGCGCCTTGCGCGCCGCGTCCCGCCCCGAGAGATCCTCGCGGGGGTCGGGCTCCGTGTGCCCGTGGGCGCGGGCCTCTTCGACGATCCGGGAAAGGGGCTCGCCCCGCTCCAGACGTTGACAAACGAGCCCCAGCGTCCCCGAGACGCACCCTCTTATGCGCCAAACGCGATCGCCTGTATCGAGCAGGAAGCCCTGGAGCGTCGAGATCACGGGGAGCGCCGCGGCTACCGTCGTCTCAAAGCGCGTCCGGCGCGTCCGGGTGAGCTTCTGAAAGACATCGAGGGGCCCCGCGAGCGGGAGCTTGTTCGCCAGCACCGCCCCCCAGCCCCGCTCGACGGCCTCGAGCAACAAGGGGGCCGTCGCCTCCGAGGCCGTCACGTCCACCACGATCCCGCAATCTACGTCGATCTCGTCGAGCAGGGCGGGGTCGAGCGCCCCGGGGCGGCCCCCCTCGTCCGTCAGCGCCTTGAGCTTGGCCCCCTGCGCCTTGGCATCCACCAGGCGCTTTAGGGTCTCGTCGGGGAGGCCCTCGGGCGCGAGCACGAGCCCGTCGCGGTCCGCCAGGGCCGCGTACTCAAGGCGCAACCCCAGCTCCCGGGCGTGCCGCTCGCGATTCTGCAGCACCTGGCGCACCAGGGCGCGCCCCACGCCCCCCAACCCCAGCTGAACGAGCTTTACGGATCTCACGCCCTGCCTCTCGCTCATGCGTCCGGCTCCTCCTTGTGGAGCTGGAACTCCCGATGGATGGCCCGGACGGCCTCGTCGGCGTCCCGCTCGCCCACGACGATCGAGAGGTTGTGCTCCGAGGAGCCCTGGGCGATCGAGACGACGTTGATCCCCGCCCGGCCCAGGGCCCCGAACGCCTTGGCCGCGATGCCCGGCGTGTTCCGCATCCCGGCCCCGACCACGGCCACGATGGCCACCCCGTCCTGGGCGTGAACGCGGTCGATGAGGCACCTGCTCAGCTCGCGCTCGAACGCCTCCCGGAGCGCCTCCACGGCCTTGGGGGCGGCCGGGGCCTCGACCACGAAGCAGATGCTCTGCTCCGACGACGACTGCGAGATCATCAGCACGTTGATCCGCTCGCGGGCCACGGCCGTGAACACGCGGGCGGCCACGCCCGGCACCCCGAGCATCCCCCGCCCCTCGACGTTCACCAAGCTCAAGCCCTTGATCGTCGTGATCGCCTTCACGACCCGTTTTCGGGTGGGCTCCCCCACGATCCGCGTCCCCTCGGCTTGGGGGTTGAACGTGTTCAAGATGCGAAGGGGGATGCCCCGCTCGACCGCGGGGCGGATCGTCTTCGGGTGCAGCACCTTGGCGCCGAAGTACGAGAGCTCCGCGGCCTCCGTGTACGAGAGCTCCTTGATCGTGCGGGCCTCGGGGACGACGCGGGGGTCGGCGGTCATCACCCCGTCGACGTCGGTCCAGATCTCGATCTCCTCGGCGTTCAAGAGGGCCCCCAGGACGGCGGCGGAGTAGTCGGAGCCGCCGCGGCCCAATGTCGTCGTGCGCCCGTCCTTCGTGGCGCCGACGAACCCCTGCGTGACGGGGATCTTCGCGCCGACGAGGGGCTTTACGCGCTCCTCGACGCGCGCTTGGCTTTCGGCCATCAAGGGCTCGGCCTGGGTGAACTGCTCGTCGGTCACGATCAGCTCGCGGGCGTCGAACCAGTGAGCGGGCAGCCCCCGCTCCTGCATCGCCGCGGTGGCGATCAGGGTCGAGAGGCGCTCCCCGTACGCCAAGACGGCGTCCAGGGAGCGCGGGGTCAGCTCCCCCAGGATCGCGAGGCCCTTGAGCAGCGTCTGGACCTCTTGAAAGTGCTTCTCCAGCGAGTCGAGGAGGAGCTGCCTGCGCGTGGGGTCTTCTAAAAGCCCCTCGACGGCCTCTTTGTGCTTGACGATGATCGCTTCGTCCAGCAGGCGAAGGGCCTCGGGCTCGCGGCCCCGGTGGGCCGCCTCGGCGCACCGCAGAAGCGCGTCGGTGGTGCCCGCCAGGGCCGAGAGCACCACGACGGGCTCTCGGCCCGCCTCCCAGCGGCCGCGGACGATCTCGATCATCTGGGCCATGGCGGCCGCGTCCCGCACGGACGTGCCGCCGAACTTCATCACGATCATGGCACGTAGCCCTGTGCCTTGAGCAGCTCGGCGTTCAGGATCGCGGCCCCGGCGGCCCCGCGAATGGTGTTGTGCCCCAACAGCACGAATTTTACGCTGGTCAGGGGGCAGGGCCGCACCCGGCCCACCACCGTAGCCATCCCGCCCTCGAGTTCAGAGTCCAAGCGCGGCTGCGGGCGATCTTCGGCTTCTAAGACGACCACGGGGCGCCCCGGCGCGCTCGGCAGCCCCAGCTCTTGAGGGAGCGCCCGAAATTCCCGCATCGCCCGCTTGACCTCGTCTATGGGCGCTTCCTCGCGGAGCTGCACGAAGACGGTCTCGGTGTGCCCCTCGAGCACAGGGACGCGGGTCGTCTGGGCACTCAGTCGCATGGGGTGCGGCTCGATCGCCCCCTCGGCTCCGACGACGCGTCCGAAGATCTTGCGCGTCTCCTCCTCGATCTTGCGCTCCTCCTTGGGGATGTGCGGGATCAAATTCCCCAAGACGTCGAGCGAGGGCACCCCCGGGTACCCCGCGCCCGAGACGGCCTGCATCGTCACGACAAAGACCTTCTCGACCCCGAAGGCCCGCTCGAGGGGCGCCAGCGCCAGACACAGCGCGATCGTCGAGCAGTTCGGGTTCGTCACGATGAAGCCCTTCCAGCCCCGTCGTTCTAGCTGGGGCTTGATCAGCTGGAGGTGTTCGGGGTTGATCTCGGGGATGAGGAGCGGGACGTCGGGGTCCATGCGGTGGCTGCTCGCGTTGCTCACCACCGCGTAGCCCGCTTTGGCGAACGCCTCCTCGACGGGCCCGGCCACGTCCCCCGTGAGCCCCGAAAACACCACGGGGCCGTCGAAGGTCCCCGGCTCCGGCTCCTCGACGATCATCGAGCGGACCCGCTCGGGCATCGGCGTAGAAAGCTTCCAGTTGCACGCCTCGGCGTAGGGCTTGCCCGCGGAGCGCTCTGATGCAGCCAAATACGCGATCTCGAACCACGGATGGGCGCTCAGCAGCTGCACAAAGCGCTGGCCCACGGTCCCCGTGGCGCCCAAGATCCCGACCTTAAGCTTGCTCATATTTGGGTTGTCTCCCCGGCCAAGTTTGGAGTAAACATAAGGGAGTTCCAACGAGGTGTCAAGGCGGGCTTTCCTAGGCGGCGAAGGGGTTCCCAAGGAGATGGAGCGATGAAGCTGCCCGAGAGCGAGGTCCAGCTTTTTTACAAGCTGCATCAGGCGCTCCTCCTGTATGCCAACCGGGAGTTGGGGGTCGTCGAGGGACTGAGGGCTCCCGAGGACTTTCGGAGGGTGCCGCTGGAGGCGACCAACGAGCTGCGGGAGGCGCTGTATCGACGGCCTGAGCTTATCGGGGCCTTCGCGGAGGAGAACCCCCAGCGCTTCCCCCCGGAAGAGCAAAAGATCCTTGCGAGCTGGCGGGATTTCGTTCGCGGGACCTTTTACATCCTGCGCTATCTCAAGAAGCACACGATCTTTCTCGATCCCGAGGAACCGCCCCGGGCTTATGGGGTGCTCGCCCTCACGACCCCCCTGGAGGAGATGTTCGACGGCATGGTACCCGTCATGGTCGAGGCCGTGCTGCTCCCCTTCCGCGGGAAGATCGTCTACGACGGGATTCTTAACGCCTATCCCATCCTCTTCGGGCGGGGACTCCGAGAAGATCTCGAAGAGAGCTACCGGGAGGCCAAAGCGAGGTTTGGGGTTATCACTTCCCTTCCCTGCTCCCCGCCGGAGCGCGAGCTGAGCGATGCCGACCGCTTGCGGCTCTATCTGCGAACCGCGCGCAGCCGCGAACTCTATTCCGAGGAGATCGAGAAGCTCCTCACCGAGAAGCCGGACCTCCTGCCCCTCTACCATCGAGAGATGGGGAAGATCCAGGCCCGACACTATAGGAAGGAGTTACGAAAGCGGGGGGTGCAGGAGGGCTGGTTTGCCCTCCTAGAGGGCTTGCTCATCGCCGGCGGGAAGACTCGAGAAGAGGTGGAGCGCCTGATCGGCGCGCTCCTCCCCCCGGAGAAGAGGGAGCACGTCTACCTGTTTCCGCTCCGGAGGAGGGGAGAGGAATCCCTATGAAGGAAGGGATCCTCCGGAGATACCCGGACTTCCTGCCCCGCCTGCCGGAGGAGTCCATCGTGACCCTCGGGGAGGGGAACACCCTCTTGCTTCGGGCTCCATCTATAGAAAAGCGGATCGATAACGATGTGCAGGTGTATCTCAAGTGCGAGGGCTTCAACCCTACGGGGTCGTTCAAGGACCGCGGGATGACCGTGGCCGTCTCCCGGGCCGTCGCCGAGGGCGCGAAGGCCGTCATCTGCGCCTCGACGGGGAACACGGCCGCCTCGGCCGCCGCCTACGCCGCCCGCGCCGGACTGCGCTGTTTCGTGATCGTGCCGGAGGGGAACATCGCGCTGGGGAAGCTCGCCCAGTCCATCGTGCACGGCGCCCAAGTGCTCCAGATCCAGGGCCTCTTCGACAAAGCGCTGGAGATCGTGCGCCGCATTGCGGAGGAGCACCCCGTCACGCTCGTCAACTCCGTGAACCCCTTCCGCATCGAGGGCCAGAAGACGGCCGCGTTCGAGATCTGCGACGCGTTGGGGCGGGCGCCCGACTACCACGCGCTGCCCGTCGGCAACGCCGGGAACATCACCGCCTACTGGAAGGGCTACCGCGAGTATCACGAACAGGGCATGATCGAGAAAAAGCCCAAGATGCTGGGCTTTCAGGCCGAGGGGGCGGCGCCCCTGGTGCGGGGCGAGCCCGTCTCGCACCCCGAGACGGTCGCGACGGCCATCAAGATCGGGAACCCCGCCAGCTGGCAGGGGGCCCTCGCGGCCCGGGACGAGTCCGGCGGACTCATCGAGGCCGTCAGCGACGCTCAAATTTTAGAAGCGTATCGTCTGCTCGCCGCGCAAGAAGGCGTGTTTTGCGAGCCCGCCTCGGCGGCCTCGGTCGCCGGGGTGCTCCAGCTGGCCCGGCGGGGGTACTTTGAAGAGGGCGCGACGGTGGTCTGCACGCTCACGGGCCACGGCCTGAAAGATCCCGATCGCGCGTTGGCAAGTGCCCCGGAGCCCTTGCGGGTTCCGGCGGAGATGCCCGCCGTGCGGGAGGCGCTCGCGTTGGCCGGAAGCTGAGGCTGGGATCTCGCCCGCTCAGCCGCTCAGCCGCACCCGCTCGTGGCGGCCCGTCTCGGCGTCCAGTCGGAG
>JALUUA010000349.1 GCA_027021605.1 Candidatus Bipolaricaulota bacterium
GGAGTACGCGGAATTCCTGCGGGCCAACCCGAAGGTGAGGCCCCCCATCGTCTGGCCCCTGGATCAGGCCACCGGAGAGGTGACGGGCGGAGATCTCCCCGTGGCGTGGGTGACTCTGACGGAGGCCCGGGCCTACGCCCGCTGGGCGGGGAAGCGGCTGCCAACCTCGGAAGAGTGGGAATGGGCCGCGCGAGGGGCCAAGGGCACGCGATATCCCTGGGGAGGCGCTCCGCGGCGCGACGTGGCCAACACCGCCGAACTGGGGGTCGGAGCCCCCACGCCCGTGGGGCTCTTCGAGGACGGTCGCTCCTTTCTCGGGCTCTACGATCTGGTCGGCAACGTCTGGGAGTGGACCTCTTCCCGTGGCGGACGGGAGATCAAGGACCGCTATTTCGTGCGCGGCGGGTCGTTCCGTTCCCCGCTTTTCGTGCAGGGGCGGGAGCCGACGCTGCTGGAGACCCATGTGCGCAACGAGGAGACCCGGGAGTGGAATCCCGACGAACGGGTGATGCGCGGGCCGAGCTTCGCCTCCGGAGATCTGGGCTTTCGTTGCGTCCTGGATGGGGAAGCGGCGGCCTTGTGGTCCGCGATCGCGGATCTCGGATACCGCGACCCGGCGGGCTATCTCCTACGCGTCCTCCCCGCCCGTGCCGAACTTCGCGCCAGGGGGGCGCCCCATCTTGCCTTTCTGCGCCGGGTGCTGGTCGTTCTCGATGATCCGCTGGTCCGGGGGAGGCTTGAGGAAATCGTTCGCGAGTTGGAGGGGCGGGCACCTTGAGCGGGAAGGAGGATCGCTCCGGGCGGCGCCTGGCGCCGATCACGCGCGCCGCCTTGAGGAGCCTTCTCGAGCAAGAAGGGCTGGCTCCGCTGCACCGGCTGGGCCAGCATTTCCTGGTGCGGGAGGATCTCCTGGAGCGCATCGCCGACCTGGGGGAGATCGCTCCGGGGCAAGTGGTCCTGGAAGTGGGGCCCGGTCTGGGGGGCCTGACAGAGCGCCTGCTTGCCAGAGGCGCGCGAGTCGTGGCGGCCGAGCGCGATCACGCCTTCGCAAAACTGCTTCCTGGGATCCTCGGCCGCCCCGCTGC
>JALUUA010000350.1 GCA_027021605.1 Candidatus Bipolaricaulota bacterium
GCTCCCCACCGCCGAGGCGGGAGCTCAGCAAGAAGAGATCGAGGGCCACGTGATCCGCTCCCCCATCGTGGGGACCTTCTACCGCCGCCCCGCACCCGACGAGGACCCCTATGTGGAAGTCGGGGATCGGGTGAGCGAGGGGGACACCGTCTGCATCGTGGAGGCGATGAAGGTGATGAACGAGGTGCGGGCGGACCGCGCCGGGATCGTGAAGGCCATCTTGGTGGAGGACGCCTCGCCCGTCGAGTACGGGCAGCCCCTCCTCGTGCTCGAGCCCCTGTAAGATGTTTAAAAAAATTCTCGTGGCCAACCGCGGGGAGATCGCGCTGCGGGTGGTCGAAGCCTGCCGGGTGTTGGGCATCCGGTCCGTGGCCGTCTTCTCCGAGGCGGATCGGGGCCTGCCCCACGTGCAGTTGGCGGACGAGGCGTACTGCATCGGACCGCCCCCGGCCCGGGACAGCTACCTCAACCTGGGGGCGATCATGAGCGCCGCCGAGATCAGCGGCGCGGAGGCCATCCACCCCGGCTACGGCTTCCTGGCCGAGGACCCCCATTTCGCCGAGGTCTGCGAGGAGTCCAAGATCAAGTTCATCGGACCCGGTTATGAAGTGATGCAGCTGGCGGGCAACAAGTGGGAAACCAAAAAAGCCCTGAGGCGGGCGGGGCTTCCCACCGTGCCGGGCTCCGAGGTGATCGGGAGCGAGCAAGAAGCCCTCAAAGAAGCGAAGCGGGTGGGGTATCCCCTCATGATCAAGGCCGCCGCCGGGGGCGGCGGGCGGGGGATGCGCCTGGTGCGCGGGGAGGAGGAACTGTTAGAGAGCTACCACGCCGCGCGGCGGGAGGCCGAGGCCGCCTTCGGGGTCCCCGACGTCTACTTCGAGCGCTTTCTGGAGGACGCCCGCCACATCGAGGTGCAGATCGTCGCCGACGAGCACGGGACCGTCGTCCACTGGGGCGAGCGGGAGTGCTCCATCCAAAGGCGCTATCAGAAGCTCATCGAGGAGTCCCCCGCCCCCAATCTTCCGCAGAGCGTCCGGGAGGCGATCTGGGAGGCGGCGGTGGAGGCCGCCCGCGCCTTAGACTACCACAACGCGGGCACGGTGGAGATGCTCGTCTCCGGGAGGGATTTCTACATCATCGAGATCAACGCCCGCATCCAGGTGGAGCACCCCGTCTCCGAGATGCGGGCAGGCCGCGATCTCATCGTCGATCAGATCCGCATCGCCGCGGGGGAGAGGCTGGGCTACACCCAGAGGAAGCTGAAGCTGAGGGGCCACGCGATCGAGTGCCGCATCAACGCCGAAGATCCTCTGCGGAACTTCCTCCCCGCGACGGGGAAGCTCACGATCGAGATGTGGCCCGGCGGTCCCGGGGTGCGGGTGGACTCGCACGTCTATCAGGGCATCGAGATCGGGCCCCACTACGACTCGCTGCTGGCCAAGGTGATCGCCTGGGGGGAGGATCGCGAGGGAGCCCGCCGTCGGATGGTCAACGCCCTGGGGCGCTTCCGGGTGCAGGGGCTTTCCACCACGCGAGATCTCTGCTTAGAGATCGTGGAGCACCCCGTCTTCGTGGAGGGCCGGGCCACCACCCGCTTCCTCGACGAGCAGCTCGCTCGGGTGCAAGCGTAACGCGCTTGCAACCCCCGGGAGCCTCGCCTAGAATCTATCCCACGCGGGATTGCGCCTCTCACGGGGCAGGCGAGAGCGAAGATCCCCACGCAACGCGAACGGTCACGATACCCTAAGGACCCTATGGGCATACGGAATCGCAGGGAGAGGGACGATGTTTGACGCGCTGAGCCAGCGGCTCACCTCCGCGCTCACGAAGCTCCGCCGCAAGGGGAAGCTCACCGAGCGCGACCTCGACGAGGGCCTCCGCGAGGTACGAAGGGCCCTGCTGGAGGCCGACGTCAACTACAAGGTCGCCAAGCGCTTCGTCGAGGACGTAAAAGCCAAGGCCCTAGGCCAGGCCGTCTTAGAGAGCCTCACCCCCGGCCAGCAGATCGTAAAGATCGTCCACGAGGAGCTCACGGCACTCCTAGGCCAGAAGCGCCGCGCGCCCGCGCTCAGCCAAAAGCCCTCCGTCTGGCTCGTCGTCGGCCTCCAAGGGTCGGGGAAGACGACCACCGTCGGGAAGCTGGCCCAGCACTACAAGCGCGAGGGCAAAAAAGTCCTGCTGGCCGCAACGGACATAAGGCGCCCGGCGGCCATCGAACAGCTCAAGCAGCTGGGTGCTAAGCTTGAGGTCCCCGTCTACGCCGAGGGGAAGACGGCGCTGGAGATCGCCCGCGGCGCCGCCGAGCAGGCCCGCAGGCAGCTCTTGGACCTCGTCCTCATAGACACCGCCGGACGGCTCCAGGTCGACGAGGAGCTGATGCGCGAACTCGAGGAGATGAAGGCCCACCTCCGCCCCGAGGAAGTTCTGTTAGTAGCCGACGCGATGACGGGACAAGAAGCCGTCTCCATCGCCGAGACTTTTCATCAAAGGGTGGGCCTTACGGGGATCGTGCTCACGAAGATGGACGGCGACGCGCGGGGCGGCGCCGCCCTCTCCATGATGAGCGTCACCGGCGTGCCCATCGTCTTCCTGGGCGTGGGCGAAAAACTGGACGATCTGGAGGCGTTCCACCCAGATCGACTGGCGCAGCGCATCCTCGGGATGGGGGACGTGCTCAGCCTCATCGAGGAGGTCGAGCGCAAGGTCGACCAAAAGAAGGCCGAGGAGTTCGCCCGCAAGCTCGAAAAGGAGCGCTTCACCCTGGAGGACTTCTTGGAGCAGCTGCAGCAGGTGCGCAGCCTCGGGCCGCTGGACAAGATCCTCGAGAAGCTCCCCGGCATGGGGGGGCTAGCCGGGAAGGTCCAAATCGACGAGCGCGAACTCGTCCGGGCGCAGGCCATCATTCAGTCGATGACCCCGGAGGAGCGCCGCCGCCCCGAGATCTTGAACGCCAGCCGCAAGAAGCGGATCGCCCGCGGATCGGGCACTCAGGTGAGCGACGTCAACCGCTTGCTGAAGCGCTTCGAGGAGGCCAAGAAGATGATGAAGCGGATGAAGAAGCTCAGCCGCCGCCTTCCCCCCCAGGGGCCGGGCGGGTGGCCCTTCTAATTCTAAAACAAACAAACACAAGAAGACCGCGAAAGGGGAGAGAAGAGAGAATGGCAGCCAAGATTCGCCTAAAGAGGATCGGCCGCAAGAAGCAGGCGGCCTACCGCATCGTGGTGGTGGACGAGTCCAAGGCCCGCGACACGCGGGTGGTCGACGACCTGGGGTCGTTTAACCCGCGCACGGATGAGCTGCTGCTGGACGAGGCCCGGGCGCTCGAGTGGCTCAAGAAGGGCGCCCAGCCCACCGACACCGCCCGAACCCTTTTGTCGAAAAAGGGCGTGATGGCCCGCTTCGCCCAGGACCGATTTGGACCCCAGGCCGCCTCCGCTCCCGCAGCCACGGCTACAGCTACGGCCGCAGCTCCGACGGCGACGGCGGCCGCGCCGGACGACGCCGAGGCGGAGGCGGCACCCAAGCCGGAGAGCCCCGAACCCACGGGCATAGAGGCAGCGGAAGCGGAAAAACCGGAGGGAAGCGCGGACAAGGGCGAAGCGGCCTCCGCGTCCGCCTAGGGTTGCTGTAGCCTCCCGCCATCGCCCCTCGCCAGCGCGCATTGCCGTTGCCGCTTGGGCGAATGGGGGATCGAGGTCGAGATCGAGATCGGAATTGAACAGGAGATGGAGCACCACCCGCTGCGCGCGCTCTTGGAATACTTGATCGCCCCGTTGGTGGACGACCCGGAGCGGGTGAAGCTCGACTGGGTGGAGACCCCCAAGGTCAGTCTCTTCTATTTAACGGCGGAGCGGGGGGACCTGGGGCGCATCCTGGGGAAGGGGGGCCAGACGATCGAGGACATCCGCAAGGTGATGGAGGCCGTCGCCGCCCACCACGGGCGCGAGGTCATCATCGACGTCGTCGAGCTCCCCAAGCCCAAGAAGAGGGCCAAGCGGAAGAAGCGCCGCTCCAAGAACCGCAAAACGGCCCAGGCCCAAGCCGCGCAGAATTCCCATCCCAAGGCCGGCTCCGATGGACAGCCCAAGAACAAAAACAAGAACAAGCACAAGAACAAGAACAAGAACAAGAACAAGAATCAGAGCCAGAACCCGAATAAGAAGAAGGGGAACGAAGGCGGCAACGGTCGCGGGGGCCAAGGGTAAGCGATGCGCATCGACATCGTAACCCTCTTTCCGGAGCTCGTCGAGCCCTACTTCCAAGGGGGGCTGCTCCGGGCGGCGATCGAGCGGGGGGTCTTGGAGATTCACACCCACCCGCTCCGCGATTTCGCCGAGGGAAAGCACAAGCAGGTCGACGACCGGCCCTACGGGGGAGGCCCCGGGATGGTCCTAAAGCCCGAGCCCTTCTTCCGGGCCGTGGAGCATATACGCTCCGAACACGAGGGGGAGCCGCGCGTGATCGTGCTCTCGGCAGCCGGGAGGCTCTTCACCCAGGACCTCGCCCGCGAGCTGGCCCGCGAGGAAGGGTTGATTCTGCTGTGCGGCCGCTACCAGGGGATCGACGAGCGCGTGCTTTCGATCGCCACGGACGAGATCTCCATCGGCGACTACGTGCTGAGCGGGGGGGAGCTGCCCGCTTTGGTGATCGCGGAGGCCGTCGGGCGGCTCGTCCCCGGGGTCGTGGGGAATCTGGACTCCCTGGAGGCCGACTCCTTCGCGCACCCCTACCTGGTGGGGCCGCCCCAGTACACCCGGCCCCCCGAGTTCCGAGGGCTCAAGGTCCCCGAGGTGCTCCTCTCTGGGGATCACCAAGCGATCGAACGCTGGCGCTTCCAACAAGCCCTCGAGAAGACCCGGCGCAACCGACCCGATCTCTACGAGAAATTCCTTCAAGAGCAGGGCACCCCGGGGGAGGGAAACGGGTGATGGGCCGTCTCTATTTGGGGCTGTTGCACTATCCCATCCGCGGGCGGCACGGCGAGACGATCGCCACGGCCATCACGGGCATCGACATCCACGACATCGCCAGGAGCGCCCGCACCTACGGGGTCCACCGCTTCTTCGTGGTCACCCCGCTGCGCTCGCAGCAGGAGATCGCCCGGCGGATTCTGCGCTATTGGCTGGAACTGAAGGAGGACGACCCGAGCCGCCGGGCGGAAGCCTTGCAGGGCGTGCGAATAGTTGATAGCCTAGAGGCCAGCATCGAGGAGATCCTCGCCGAAGAGAGGGGGACGAAGCCCCGGCTCATCGGGACCTCGGCCCGAACGTTTCCGAAACGTCCCTACGTGGACTACGACGAGCTTCGGGAACGGCTCGAACGCGACCCCGATCCCGTGTACTTGCTCTTGGGGACGGGCTGGGGGCTGGCCGACGCGGTGATCGAGCGGGTGGACGCGATGCTTCGTCCCATCTACGGCGTGGGAGAGTACAATCACCTCTCGGTGCGGGCCGCGGCGGCCATCATCCTGGATCGCCTCCGCGGCAGACGAGAGCACGGACTCCAACGCGAAAGCGAAAGCGCGGGAACAGACGAACGCTAAGCGAACGTACGAGCACGAGCACGAACACAAACACAAACACAAGCAGAACGGAGCAGCGCAGACCATAAGAGGAGCGATCGGCCATGGATCAGATCATTCGAGCGCTGGAAGAGGAGATCACCCCGAAGCGGGACGAGGGCGCGGAAGCGGAAGGGGAGCTGCCCTTCCGCCCCGGCGATCGGGTGCGGGTGCACGAGCGGATCACCGAGGGGGTGGAGGAGGGCAAGGAGCGCATCCAGGTCTTCGAGGGCATCGTGCTGCGGGTGCGTGGCCGAGGGACCTCCAAGACGTTTACGGTGCGCAAGGAGTCCTTCGGCATCGGGGTCGAGAAGGTCTACCCCCTCAACTCCCCCAAGATCGTCAAGATCGAGGTCGTGGAGCACCCCCGCAAGCGGGTCCGCCGCGCCCGGCTCTACTATCTGAGGGAGCGCCGCCTCCGGCTAAAATAACGGCATGACGGACGAACTCAAGCGCAACGAGCCCGAGCGCCGAGCCGAGGAGTTCGAGCTAAGCCCCGAAAGGGACGGGGCTTCCTCGGCCTATCCTCCCCCATCCCCATCTCCATCCCCGGCCCCGCAGGCGCAGGATCCCCCCGTCCTGGGGGACCTGACCACGGCCCCCCCGCTCTTGGAGGGGGTTCCCGAGCCGTCCGAGCCCGTCCGGCGGCACAAGCCGCTGCTCGCCCGGGCGCTCAACGCGATCGGGATCCCCACCCACCCGGGAGTGGACTGGGTCCTCGATTGGGTGCAGATCCTCCTGATCGCGGGGCTGCTCGCCTGGGCCACCATGACCTACGGGGTCGTACGCATGCAGGTCCCTACGGGATCGATGGAGCCCACCATCATGCGCGGCGACAGCTTCTTCGTGGACAAGTTCACGTATCTCGTGGGGCTGCAGAAGCCCGAGCCGGGGGACATCATCGTCTTCTGGCACACGGAGGGCGGGCGGATGTGCCGCAACAAGATCCAATTGGGCCCCTGGAAGTGGGAGTGGGGGGAGCTTCGCCCCTGCCGCGAGCGGTACGTAAAGCGCCTCATCGCCGTCGGACCCGCCACCGTCACCATCAAGCAGGGGAAGATCTACCTCAACGGGCAGCTCATGACCGACCCGGCGTTCCGGCGGGATTACGTCTGCAGCAACGCCGACCCGCGCGATCCCTCCTTGAGAACGAACGAGTGCACCTGGGAGGTCCCGCCGGGGAAGATGTTCGTCTTAGGCGATAACACCCGCAACAGCTCGGACAGCCGCTACTGGGGCTTTGCGGACCTCAAGGACTTCATCGGGGAGCCCTTCTTCCGGGTCTGGCCGCCGGGGCGGATCGGCCCGATGAACGGCTACTTCGGCAGCCCCCGCTAAGCGGGCGAACGCGCTTCCCTTACGAAGGGGCGGTCGTGGCCCCGGCGCAGGGGACGGATGGCCTTCCCCCTGCACAAGAGATTCCCTACCCTAGAGGCCACGTAGGGTTTTACACTATCCCAGAGGGAGACCGAGCCAGAGGAGGAGGATACCGTGCGGCAAATTGCGGGTGTGAGAGGGAGTTTCCTGCGGTGGGGACTGCTGTTTGCGATCGCCCTGGGGGTAATCGGGGCGACCAGCAGCGTAAGCCAAGCGGACGGACCCGTGGCCAACCCCGGGGTCTTCGCGGACGTGCCCGCGGGGCACTGGGCGGAGCCAAGCATTCTCTACCTCCTGGAGCGGGGGATCGTCGAGGGGCTGCCCAACGGCCGCTTCGAGGGGGAGCGGGCCCCGAGCCGCTACGAGATGGTCACGGTCCTGGCCCGCGCCCTGCAGTACGTCGAGGCGAAGCTCGAGAGCGCCACCGCCCTGGGGCCGGGCCCCGGCACCAAAGCGGAGCTCACCAACGTCAACGACGACGTGCAGATCCGTCCCGAGGACATCCAGGTGCTCCAAGACCTGATCTTCAAGATCTCCGACCGGCTCCAGCAGCTGAGCGGCGAGGTCGACGCCCTCAAGGCCCAACGGCCCGAGATCGACCCAGATCTTGCCGAGCGCATCCGCCAGCTGGAGGTCCAAAAAGAGGAAATCGAGCAGCTCAGAGCCCAGCTCGCCCAAAGCCGGCAGGAGATCCGCCAGCTCAAGGAACAGATGACGAAGTTCCGGGTCCAAGCCTCCACAGTCTCCGAGGCGGAGATGGCCCAGACGAATCAGCAGATCGTGGCCAACCGCATCATCGGGATCTTCGCCGCGGTCTCCGCCGTGGTGGCCGTAGCTCTAGCGACCCTGCGCTAAAGCTGATGCTCAACTAAGCCGTCACGCCCACCTTCTTACGGGTGGTGACGATCTCGTCGATGAGGCCGTACTCGAGCGCTTCCTCGGCGCTTAAGTAGAAGTCGCGGTCGGTGTCCCGCTCGATCTTCTCGATGGGTTGGCCCGTGTGCTCGGCGAGGATCTTGTTCAGCCGCTCGCGGGCCTTGAGGAGCTCTTGCGCGTGGATCTGGACGTCCACGGCCTGGCCCTGGGCGCCGCCCAGGGGCTGGTGCATGTGAATGCGCGAGTTGGGCAGCGCCATCCGCTTGCCCTTGGTCCCCGCGGCCAGGAGCACCGTGGCCATGCTCGCCGCCTGGCCGATGCAGATCGTGGAGACGTCGCAGGGGATGTACTGCATCGTGTCGTAGATCGCCAGGCCCGCCGTGATGACCCCGCCGGGGCTGTTGATGTAGAGCTGCACGTCCTGCTCGGGGTCCTTGGCGGCCAGGAAGAGCAGCTGGGCGACTACAATGTTGGCCGAGTGGTCGTCGATGGGCCCCTGCAGGAACACAATGCGGTCCTCCAGGAGCCGCGAGAAGATGTCGTAGCTCCGCTCGTACTGCCCCGTCCGGTCGATGACGAACGGGATCAGCTGCATGACGTTCTCGTTTGCGCTCATGGCGAACCCTCTCCCTCTTTCGGTTCCGTTTCCGTTTCCGTCGTCTTGGCCTTGGCGCCTTGGGATTTCACCGTGACGCGCTCCAAGAGGAACGCGAGCACGCGCTCCTCCTCCTTCTGGTCGCGAAGGCGCTCGAGGTCCCCCTCCCGTTCCAGGAGCGCCTTGAACTTGACGAGGGGCATCCCCTGGCGCTCCGCCTCCTCCTTGAGAAATGCCTCGAACTCCTCGTCACTTAAGGCGAGATTCTCTTTCTCCTTGACGGCCTGCAGGACCCGATCGCGGGCGATTCGCTGTCGCACGGACTCCTTGAGCGACGCGAAGTCCTCGTCGGAGACCTCGTGGCCCTGCTGCCGGAGGAACGAGCGCTCGGCTTCCGCAATTCTTTCTACTAAGCCCTCGGGGATGAGGACGCGGCTCCTCTCCACCAAGGCGTCGAGCACCGCGGTGTGCAGCGCCCGCTGGTGATCGCGCTCGGCGCGCTCCTGCAGCTCTTTCTTGATTTCTTCCCGAAGCTCCTCCGGGCTCTCGTGGCCCAGGGTGGTGGCCAGCTCCTCGAGGTCGGGCAGCTCGATGCGCTTTACAGCTTCCACGGTCACCGTGATCTTCTCGCCCTGGGGGGACTCGAGCTCGGCCCGCTCACCGGGCTTCTTGCCCACGAGGGGGGCGGACCAACCCTCGGCGCGCGCTTGGATCTCGTGGGTCTTGCCGCTCTCCAGGCGCACGACCGCCACGTCCTCGGGCTCGACAGGCTCGTCCTCGCCCTTGGGCACGAGCGTCGCGTGCTGGACGCGAAGCTCCTGGATCACGGCCTCGACGTCCTCGTCCGTGATCTCCTTGAGGGACGGCTCTTCGACTTCAACAGACCCGTAGTCGGGGAGCTCCACCTCGGGGAAGACCTCGACGTCGACCTCGAAGGTGAAGGGCTTTCCGGCCTCGAACTCGATGACGCGGGCCTCGGGCCGCCCGGCGGGCTTTACGCCGTGTTCCTCGAGGGCCTTCGGCAAATACTCCTCGATGAGCTCCTCTTGGGAGTCTTCATACAGAAAATCCTTGCCGAAGCGGGCCTCCAAGAAGCTGCGGGGGACGTGTCCCCGCCGGAAGCCCGGGATCTCGAGGGAACGGGCCACCCGCCGGTAGAGCTCGTCGAGCTTCTTGTCGACGACCTCGGCGGGGATCTCGACCCGAATCGTCCGCTTCGTCTCGCTGATCGTCTCTAGGGTCGTCTTCACGCAAATCGCCTCGTGCGGAATTATAGCGAAAATTCGGGGTAATCACCATCGCTCATGGCCTGAGGGGAGGGCTGCGGCGACGGACCAGCTCCCGCAGCAGGCGGTGCAGGGGGGTAGGAACCCGTAAACGTTCCCCCTCGCGCACGAGCGTCCCCGTGATGAACTCGATTTCCGTGGGGCGGCCCTTGCGAACGTCTTGGAGCATGGACGAGAGGTTGCGGGCCGTGGCCCGGCAGACGTCCTCTACGTGATTAACGGCCTCCTCTTGGGAGAGATTCCCTACGTGATGTCGAACGATGGGAAGCGCCTCCCGCACGAGGTCGTGGAGAATTGTTCTCAGCGTGGGATCGTCCACGAGCGCCCCGTTGGGGACCTCGAAGAGGGCCGTGAGCGGGTTAATGGCCGCGTTTATGAGGAGCTTCTCCCAGAGGGCCCGCTCGATGCGGGGCTCGTACGAGGCTTCGAGCTCCGCATCATCGAGAGCCCGGACGATCTCCTGGGCCCGCTGCGGGGGCTCCTTGGGGGTGCGAGAGCCCCAGAGCCCGATCCGGGTGGGGCCGCGGCCCGCCCAGCGCACCCTTCCGGGCTCTACAAGCGTTGCCCCCTGGGCCGTTGTCCCCCGAAGCACCCGACCCGGAGCGTAGCGCTCCAGCAGCTCTTCAAACCCAATCCCGTTCTGGAGGCTGAGGAGCCACGTGCCCTCGGCGATCAGGGGAGCGGCTCGGCGGAGGGCCTCCTCTGTGCGGTAGGCTTTGACGAAGATCCCCACGAGATCCGGAGGCGCGGGGATCTCCTCGACGCGATCCGTGACGGAGACGGGGATCTTCCACGTCTCCCCTTGGAGGGTTTCAAGGAAAAGCCCCCGAGAGCGGATCGCGCGGACGTGCTCGACGTTGGAGGGGTTATAGAGCCAGACGTCGTGCCCAGCGCGGGCGAGCAGCCCGCCGACTAAGCTCCCCAGCGCCCCGGCTCCGATAATTGCGATTCTCATGGAAAGTACCGATACAGATCCTTCCGATGAAGGATTCGACAACACTCAACGGTCTTTGCCTGCTTATCAATGAGCTCAAGCCGGTAATCCCCGAAACGAACCTTGTAGTACGCACGAAAGCCGGTCAGTTTCTTCACGCCTTTCTCGGCGTACGGGTTTGAGGTTTTCGGCAAGATCTGAAAGACAAATTCCTCTACTTTAGCGCGGATTTCTGGCGGAAGGCGTGAAAGTTCTTTGAGGAAGGTAGGCTTGTAGCGCACCTCCCAGCTCATGGCTCCTTTAGAATTTGCTTATAGCGCTCACGGGCCGCAGTAATATCGAGGCTCTCTTCGTCCTCCACGGCTTGGATCTCCTTGGCTAACCCGTAATCTTCCAATATCTCCTCGATCTTCTTGAACGTCTCGAGATCAATCTGCACGGCGATCGGCTTCCCCTCTTCGTCTACCACGAAGCGCTTTTCGATTTTCAGCATCCTTTGCCCTCCTCTCCCGGTGGATCTTCAGTAAACCTTTCTAATCACCTCCCGTCGCTGTCGTCCCGGGATATCAAGCATCAAAACTTCGGCGGAAGACCCGCTTGCTTGCAGATCTCGTTGGCAGTGATGCGATCCAGAGTCCGCCTGCGCTTAATGGGGATAACCCGAACCCCGTCTGTGTAGATGGAGTGCTTTCTCCCCTCGCGAAGCAGGTAAAAGCCGTTCTCCTCTAAGTAGCGAATAAGATCACGCCTCTTGACCGACACCTTCGACTTCTACAGGGATTTGCTCGAGCAGTCCACCCCCTGAGGGGATCTCCTTCCCCAGTTGCCGATAGGCTCGAATCATCTCTTCCAAAGCATCTTGCAGGGACTCCCGGCACTCCTCCAGGGTCCGCCCCTCGGAGAGGACCTCCGGCCACTCGACGATCTGCCCCATATAGCCGCTTTCCGTCCTCACGTAACGCGCCGTGTAGCGGTGCAGCATGGTTACGTGCCTTCTTCCCTTTCCTTAAGCTTCTCCACCACCTCGTCCGGCATGGAGAAGCTGTGCTCTAGAGTGGGAAACCGCTTCTGCTTGACGTCCTCGCGGTACGCCTTCAGGGCACTCTCGATGATCTGGGCCAGCTCCGCGTACCGCTTGGCCATCTTCAGCTTCCGCTCCGAGAGCCCCACCACGTCGTGGAAGACGAGCACCTGGCCGTCACAATAAGGCCCGGCCCCGATCCCGATCGTGGGGATCTTCACGCTCTCGGTGACGAGCTTCGCCAGCTGCCAGGGGATCAGCTCCAGGATCAACGCGAACGCCCCAGCCTCCTCCAACACTTTTGCGTCGTGTAAGAGCCTCCGGGCCTGCGCTTCCTCCCGCCCTTGGACGCGATACCCGCCCGTCTGGGAGACCCGCTGAGGGAGCAGGCCGATGTGTCCCAGCACGGGGATGCCCATCTTGTCCAGGGCCTCCACGCGGTCGGCCACTTCCTCGCCGCCCTCGAGCTTTACGGCGTCCGCCCCGGCTTCCTTCAGGAAGCGCCCCGCGCTCTCGATCGCCTGCTCCACCGACACCTGATAGGACAGAAAGGGCATGTCCCCCACCAAAAGCGCCCTCTTGATCCCCCGGCGCACGGCGCGGGTGTGGTGGAGCATCTCCTCGAGGGTGACGGGCACGGTGCTCTCGTACCCCAGGACGTTGTTGCCCACGGAGTCGCCCACCAGCACGATATCTATACCGGCCCGGTCGGCCAGCCGCGCCGTGGGATGATCATAGGCCGTGACCATGCTGATCGGCTCGCCCCGGGCCTTCATCTCGAAGAGCCGGGGGATCGTCACCTTCTCGTCCGCCATCCCGTTCACCGGGGCTATGGTAGTCCCGCCCGTGGGCTTGTGCAATTCCCCGCCGGTGTGCTACCCTTCCCCGCGGTGATCCCCATGTCTGAGCTTGTACCCGTAATCGACATCCACGTCCACATCCAGCCCTGGCGGATGCTCAAGCCCGACGTGCTCGCGCTCTGGAAGCGCTACCACCCCGACTTCGAGCACCTCCTGAAGCTTGCGGAGGACCCCCAGGAGTTCTTGAAGCTCCTAGACGAGTGGGGGATCGAGCGGGCGGCGCTCATCAACTACGTCAGCCCCGACGTGATGGGCTTTACAAACGAGACGAACGAGTTTATCGCGCGGTATTGCCGAGCCGCCCCCGACCGCCTGCTGCCCGTGGGTTCGCTTCACCCCCGCTATACGGAAAACCCGAAGGCCGAGATGGCCCACCTCGTGGAGGACCTCGGGATCCGCATGATCAAGATCCACCCGCCTCACCAGCTCTTCTACCCCAACGACTATGTAAACGGCCTCGAAGCCCTGGCCGTCCTCTACGAGAAGGCCCAAGAATATAAAATCCCCGTGATGATCCACACGGGGACGTCGGTCTTCCCCGGCGCGCGCGTCAAGTACGGCGACCCCCTCGGCCTCGATGACGTCGCCATCGACTTCCCCAAGCTGACGATCCTGATGGCCCACGGGGGGCGGCCCCTGTGGATGCAGACAGCTTTCTTTCTGCTTAGGCGCCACGAGAACGTCTGGCTGGACATCTCGGGCATCCCGCCTCAGAATTTATTGAAATATTTCCCGCGCTTTGAGGAGATCGCGCACAAGGCCCTCTTCGGGAGCGACTGGCCCGGCCCCGGGGTAAAGAGCATCCAGGCCAACGTCGAGCGCTTCCGGGCGCTGCCCCTTCCCGAGGGGACGAAACGCGCCGTGCTGTACGACAACGCCGCCCGGCTCTGGGACTCTCTACGAAAATTATAAAATAAGAGATGCCGCTGCTCCGCTTGCTGATTGCCCGCCGCTGGCTCTGGGTGGGGCTCCTTTTGGGCGGGTTGGTTCTGCTCCTCCCCCGGCCCGAGGGGCTCTCCCCGGAGGGCCAGCGGACGCTGGCGCTTCTCGTCACAGTGATCGTCTTCCTGGTGACGGAGCCCATCCCCCTGCCCGCCACGGCCCTTCTCATCGCCTTCGGCCAGGCGCTGCTCGCCCTGGGGACCCCCAACGAGATCGCCCGCTCCTACATGAGCGACGCCGTCTTCTTCATCATGGGCTCCTTGATGATCTCCGTGGCCCTGGTCAAGCAGAAGTTCGACGTGCGGATCGCCTTTGCGCTCTTGAGGATCACGGGTCCCAACGCGCATCGGGTCGCGTTTGGGCTGGCAGCCACCTCGGCGCTGTTGGCCTCGTTCATCGGGGAGCACACCGTCGCGGCGATGATGCTCCCCGTGGCCCTCGGGATCGTCGGGGCCGTGGAGCAGGATCGGCCCTCCGTCTCCACGAGGCAGCTGGGGGCGCTGCTGCTCCTCTCGATCGTCTACGGCTGCACCGTCGCCGCGTTGGGGACGCCCTCCGGCGGGGCGCGCAACGCGATCATGATCGACTTCTGGCGCCGGATGTTCGACATTCGGGTCGATTACCTCCAGTGGATGCTCTACGCCTACCCCATGGTGCTGCTGCAGCTGCCGTTTGTGCCTTTGGTGCTGCGGAGCGTCTTCCGCCCGGAGGTGGTCGATCTCAAAAGGGCGCTGGTGCGGCTGCGCCGCCGGGTGCGCGAGACGGGACGGCTCTCCCGCCGGGACTGGGGGGCCTTGGGGATCTTCCTCGTGATCCTCCTGAGCTGGGTGTTCCTGAGCGGGCGGTTCGGGCTGGGGATGGTCGCCCTCTTCGGGGCTTCTCTCTATCTCATTTCGGGCCACGTCCGCTGGGCGGACCTCAATTCGGGGGTGAACTGGGGCGTGGTGTTGCTCTACGCCGCGGCCGTCTCGTTGGGGTACCAACTGGAGACCAGCGGGGCGGCGGTCTGGCTGGCCCGGGTCTTCCTGGACCTGCTGGGGGGGATCGCGGACCTGGGGTTGTTGCTGGCGATTGTGCTCCTCATGGCCCTGTTCACCAACACCATGAGCAGCGGCGCGGCGGTGGCCGTCCTGGGGCCCGTCACCCTGCAGATGGCCACGCTCTCGGGGACCAGCCCGCTAAGCGTCGGGTTCGTGACGGCGCTGGCCTCGGCGTTCTCGTACCTCACGGTCTTCGCGGCGCCGGCGGCCATGATCGCCTACGGCAGCGGACGGCTCCGCCCGGGCGACTTCGCCCGCGCCGGGGCGCGCCTTCTGATCGCTTCCGTTATAATCCTCCTGCTGCTCGCGCAGTTCTATTGGCCCTTGTTGGGAATCTAGCGCGGAAGGGAAGGGGAGAGGGGAGCGAGATGCGAAAGATCCTGGTGCCGATCGCCTACTGGGAGACCTGCCAGGGGGCGCTTCGGTATGCGGGGCGGCTCTCCTTAAAGTTGGGAGCGTCGCTCACGGTGCTCCACGTGGCGACCCCGCCCCGGGAGACCCTGCTGGGCCGGGGGCTCTCCTCGGAGAAGCTCGAAGATTGGGGCGTGGAGCCCCCGGGCTTTGAGCTCCTGCGCCGCGCGCAGGACTCCCTCCAAGAGCTAGGGCTCCTTGCGCTCGACGAGCGCGGAAGGCCCGAGGAGAGGCACGCGCTCAAGGCGATCGCCCACGGGCTCTACGAGGTCCACCTGGTGGGCACAAGCGGCCAGGACGTGCGCTTCCGGCTGCGCGAGGGCCCGCCCGTCCGGGAGATCCTCCGGGAGGCCGAGGACCCCGAGTACGACCTGGTGCTCATGGGCACGCGGGGGCACACGGGGCTTCGCCGCTGGCTGTTGGGGAGCGTCGCCCAGGAGGTGGCGCTCCACGCCCCCTGCTCCGTGCTCGTGGCCAAAAATCTCCAACCCGATCGGGGTCTGATGGTGGGGGTCACGGGCCGGGAGACGGCCTTGGAGGCCGTCCGCCAGGCGGGGGAGATCGCCGAGGCGCTGGACGTTCCCCTGGTGCTCCTCGCCGTGATCCCGGAGCCGGAGGAGGGGACGCGCGCGGAGGCGGAGCGCCACCTCCGGGAGGCCCGCGCCGTCCTCCCCCCGGGGCTGGCCGAGCGCGCGGAGGGGCGCATCCGGGTCGGCGACCCCGCGCAGACCCTCTTGGAGGAGGCGGGGGAGGCGTTTCTGTTGGTGCTGGGCCGCGTCCGGCGCTCCCGGGTGAAGGAGATGCTTTTGGGCGACATCTCGCTTAAGATCTTGGAGCAATCGCAGGGGCCGGTGCTGCTGGCCGCCCCGCCGCGCCCGCTGCCCGCCCCCGAGGAGCCTTAACTCAGCATGCCCGAGTCCACGCTCTTCTGGGATCTCATCCTAGCGCTCTTGGCCGCGGCGGGAGGGGGCGCGCTCGCCTACCTCCTCCGACTCCCCCTCTTTTTGGGCTACATCGTGGGCGGGGCGCTCGTCGGGCCGTTCGTGGCGGCCCCGGGGACCTCCGAGTTCGGGGTGATCGAGCAGCTGGCCGAGCTGGGGGTCCTGCTGCTCATGTTCACCCTGGGGCTGGAGTTCTCCCTCAAAGAACTCATCCGGATGCGGGGGGTCGCCCTGGGAGGGGGGCTCTTGGGCATCGTCACGATGATCGCCCTCTTCGTGGGGCTGAGCCGGGCCGTGGGGTTGCCGCTCCCGGAGGCGCTGGTGCTGGGGGCCACGGTCTCGGTGAGCAGCACGATGATCATCGCCAAGCTGCTGATGGAGCGGGGCGAGCTGGACACGCCCCACGGGCGGCTCGCCATCGGGACCCTCCTGGTCGAGGATCTCGCCGTGGTCGTGATGCTCTTCCTGCTGCCGGCGCTGGCGGCCCTCGCGGGACGGTCGGAAGGCGGGGGCGACCTGCTCGGGGTCCTCGGGGCCTTCGGGAAGGGCGTGGCCGTGGTGATCCCCGTCTTCTGGCTCGCGCTGCGGGTGGTGCCCCCCGTGCTCGACCGGGTGGCCCGTGCCCGCAACTTCGAGCTCTTCCTGCTGGCCTCCCTGGTGCTCAGCTTGGGGACCGGACTGATCACGGCCCAGGCGGGGCTCTCGCCCGCGCTGGGGGCCTTCCTGGCGGGGCTCATCATCGGGGAGTCGGACTACGTCCACGAGACGCTCGCCCGCGTGCTGCCCCTCCGAGACCTCTTCGTGGCCTTGTTCTTTGTATCCATGGGGATGCTCCTCGACCCCGAGCTCCTGGCGGGGAACCTCCCGCTGGTGGGGCTGTTGGTGGTCGCGGGCGTGGTGGGAAAGGGGCTGGTCCGGGGGGGGATCGTCGCGCTCTTCCGCCAGCCCGTGAAGGTCGCGCTCTTTACGGCCCTGGCGTTCACCCAGATCGGGGAGTTCTCGTTCGTGATGGGGAAGATGGGGGCGGAGCTGGGGCTGCTCTCGCCCGCGGGGTACAACGCGCTCCTGGCCGCCTCGTTGCTCTCGATCTTTATAAGCTCCTTCCTCTTCCGGCTTGCGCCCCCGCTCTGGGAGTTCGTTAGCCGGAAGTTCCCCCGGCTGGACGCGGAGCATCGGGTCGGGGAGCTTGAGCTTGAGGGGGAGATCCCCGAGGGCGCGTCCCTGGGGGGACACGTGATCGTCTGCGGCTACGGGCGGATGGGGAGCGCCGTGGGGGAGGCGCTTTTGCGCTTCCGGGTTCCGTTTGTGGTCGTCGAGCGCGACCCGGAGAAGGCGCGGAGGCTGAAAGCCCAAGGGCTTCGTGTGATCGTGGGGGACGCCGCGCACGAGCCCGTGATCCACGCCGCCCGGCCGGAGCGGGCCCGCTTGGCGGTGCTGGCGCTCCCCGACTTCCCGCGGGCGAAGGGGGCCTTTCGGCACCTGCGGGCTCACAACCCCGCGCTGCCCGTCTTGGCCCGGGCCCACTGGGACGAGGAGCGGGAGGAGCTCTTCCGCGAGGGGGTCTCCGAGGTGATCCAGCCCGAGTTCGAGGGGGCCCTGGAGCTGATCCGCCACGCGCTGCTGCACGTGGGGGTGCCGGCGATGGACCTGGAGGACTACATCCACGAGCTGCGCCAGCGGCGCTACGGCGCGTTATTGCAAGGGTGGCTCCAGCGGGAGGACCCCCACGGGCGGCTCCAGAAGGTGCAAGAGGTCGAGATCCCCCGCGAGAGCCCGCTGGCCGGGCGCTCCTTGAGGGAGTGCCGAATTCGGGAGCGCACGGGTGTGACGGTCCTGCAGATCCGCAAGCGGAAGGGACGGACGGTGCTCAACCCCCCGCCGGAGACGGTGATCGAGCCGGGGGATCGGGTGCTGGTGCTGGGCACCCCCACGCAGATCGTGGAGTTCATCGGGCTGAGCCGCGGCGTCGCTTAGGACGCCATCCAGGCCCGCGCGAAGTCCCGCGCCCAGCGGTCTGCCTCCAACACGGCCTCCGCCGTGAGCCCCTCCGGGGGGAGGGCCCGGGGCTCGTGGGCTTCGAGGGCGGCTTCCAGCAGCCGGGGGATGGCCCCGAACTCGATCTCTCTCTGCAGAAAGCGCTCGACGGCCACCTCGTCCGCGGCGTTGGCCACCGCCGGGTAGGTCCCACCCCGCCGCCCCGCCTCCACCACGAGTCCAAACGCTGGGTATCGCTCCGGCTCGAGGGCCCGGAACTCCAGGGCAAGGCCCTCCAGCTTCAGGGGTGCCCATGCGTGGGGAGCCCTTTGAGGGTACGTCAGCGCGTACTGAATGGGCACCCGCATGTCCGGCTCCCCCAGGTGGGCGAGAAGGCTCCCGTCTACAAGCTCCACGAGCGCGTGGACGACGCTCTGGGGGTGGATCACCACCCCGATGCGCTCCCAGGGGAGCCCGAAGAGCCAATGGGCTTCGATCACCTCGAGGGCCTTGTTGACGAGGGTCGCGGAGTCCACGGTGATCCGCGCCCCCATCGTCCAGGTGGGGTGTTTCAACACTTGCTCGGGCGCCGCGTGTGGGATCTCCTCCAAGGGCCAATCGCGCAGCGCCCCGCCCGAGGCCGTGAGCACGACCCTTCGAACCTCCTCGGGGGCGCACCCCTGCAGCAGCTGAAAGAGCGCGCTGTGCTCGCTGTCTACGGGGAGCAAACGGGCCTTGCTTCGGGACAGGGCCCCTTGGACGAGGGACCCGCCGATCACCAGGGACTCCTTGTTGGCCAGCGCCACGTCGATCCCCCTCTCCAGGGACCGGAGGGTGGGCAGGAGCCCCGCTGCGCCCACGAGCCCGTTCACCACGAGATCCGCGGGGACGGCCTCGAGGAGCCGCAAGATCCCCCGGGGTCCGGCAAAGACCTCCGGGATCTCTGTATCATCGAGGAGCTCCCTCAGCCGCCGCCGAAGGGCGGGGAGGTCCTCCTCCCGGGCGATCGCAACGCCCCGGGGGCGGAAGACCCGGATCTGATCGACCAACAGGGGGAGGTTCCGCCCCGCGGCCAGGCCCACCACCGCAAAGCGGGCCGAGCAAGAGGGAAGGGCGTTCAGGGCTTGAAGGACCTCCAGGGTCTGGGTGCCGATGGAGCCGGTCGATCCCAGGACGATGACCCGCTTGCTCGTGGGCGCGGACATCGCGCTTATTGCAGCGGGGAGGAGGCGGACTGGGGCTGGGCCTGGGCTTGAGTTTGGGCTTGGGGCTCCGGCTCCTTGGCGGGCGCGGGGGCGAGGTGGGGGATCTCGTCCTTGAGGAGCTCGTCGAGTTGGTCGCCCTCGAGCACCTCGACCTCCAGGAGCTTGGTGGCCAGCTTGCGCAGGGCGGACTCGTGCTCCGTGAGGAGCCGCTTGGCCCGGTCGTACGCCTCCTCGATCAACGCCTTGATCTCCTCGTCGACCAGCGAGGACATCTTCTCGCTCAGCTCGCGGCTTAGGATGAGGTCCTGGCCCAGGAAGACGTTTCCGTCCTCGCGGCCCAGGGAGATCGGACCCACTCGGTCGCTCATCCCGTAGCTCATCACCATGCGCTTGGCGATCTCGGTGGCCTTCTTGAGGTCGTCGTAGGCGCCCGTGGTGACCTCCCCGAAGACGATCTCCTCGGCCGCCCGCCCCCCCAAGGTGGACGTAAGGCGATCCAACAGCTCCTGCTTGGAGTAGAGGTATTTGTCCTCCAGGGGGAACTGCAGGGTGTACCCGAGCGCCTCGCCGCGGGGCACAATCGAAATGCGGTGGACCGGGTCGGCCTTGGGGAGCAGCTTCCCGACCAGGGCGTGCCCCGCCTCGTGGTAGGCGATTTTGATCTTTTCCTCCTCGCTGATGAGGCGGCCCTTGCGCTCGATGCCCGCGATCACGCGGTCGATGGCGTCCTCGAAGTCGCTCATGTCGATGGCGTCCTTGCCGCGGCGGGCGGCCAACAGCGCCGCTTCGTTGCAGAGGTTCTCGAGATCGGCCCCCACGAACCCGGGGGTGCGGCGGGCCAGGGTCTTAAGGTCCACGTCGGGGGCGAGCTTCTTGTTCTTGACGTGGACCCTTAGGATGGCCTCGCGGCCCTTGATGTCGGGCGGCGGGACCGTGATCTTCCGATCGAAGCGCCCCGGGCGCAGCAGGGCCGGGTCCAAGATGTCCGGGCGGTTGGTGGCGGCCAGCACGATCACGTGCTCGTTCTTCTCGAAGCCGTCCATCTCGCTTAGGAGCTGATTGAGGGTCTGCTCGCGCTCGTCGTGGCCGCCGCCGATCCCGGCGCCCCGCTTCCTCCCCACGGCGTCGATCTCGTCGATGAAGATGATCGCGCCCCGCTTGCCCTTCGTCTCGTCCTTGGCCCGGCGGAAGAGATCCCGCACCCGGGCCGCGCCCACCCCCACGAACATCTCCACGAAATCGGAGCCCGAAATGGAGAAGAAGGGCACGTCCGCCTCGCCCGCGATCGCCCGTGCGAGAAGCGTCTTCCCCGTCCCGGGGGCGCCCACCAGCAGAACCCCCCGCGGGATCTGCGCCCCGATCCGCACGAACTTCTGCGGGTCCTTCAAGTATTCGACGATCTCCTGGACTTCTTCCTTGACCTCGTCGATGCCCGCGACATCCGCGAACGTCACCTTGGAGTACTCTTTGTTGAAGAGGCGGGCCTGGCTCCTGCCGAAGGAGAAGGCGCTCGTGCCCTCGCCCTGCATCCTGCGGATCATCATGAACCAGATCATCCCGATAAACAGCGCCGGGAGGAGCAAGTAGAGCAGCAGCATCCAGAAGCCCGAGAGGTCCTGCTCCTCGACGATCTTGACGGGGACCTCTTGGGCGAGGAGCCGCTCGGGAAGCTTGTTGTCGAGGGTCCAGGCGGTGGTGTGGAACTTCGAGCCGTCGCGCAGGGTGCCGACGATGCGGGTGCCGCGGATCGTGACCTCCTGCACCTGGCCCTGCTCCACCAGGCGGACGAACTCGCTGTAGAGCAGCTCGTTCCCCGCCGAGGGCGCCCGCAGGGACTGGACGAGCACCACGGCGAAGATGGCCACCAGGATCAACAGCAACACGGTGCGGAAGTTCCGCTGGCGTCTCCGCTGTTCGTCGTCCGGTTGGGGCTTCCCGGTCATAGGGGCTTTTCCCTCGCTCCTGGTTGCTGCCTTTCGTAGATTCGAGGCTATTGTACCGAAGATCGAAGGGGAGCTGCAAGCGAAGATCTCTAGATTACGGGCAATTCTCCCGAAGGGCTGCCAGCACCCGCTCGACGATCCCCACGCCCGCGTTCCGTTGGGCCTCTTCCGTCTGCGCCCCGATGTGCGGCGTGGTGATCACCCGAGGGTGGTCAGGGAGGCGGGGGTCTTCCCAGACGTCCGCGGCGTAGCCCGAGAGCTTCCCCGCATCGAGGGCTTGCAGAATTGCCCGCTCGTCCACCACGCCGGCGCGGGCCGTGTTCACCAGCCAGGCCCCCTCCCGCATGCGCGCGATCGCGTCCCCGCCGAGGAGCCCCCGCGTCCCCTCCGTGAGCGGGACGTGGAGGGTCACCCCGTCGCTTTGCGCCAGCAAGTCCTCCAGGGGGACCCGCTCCACGATCCCGGGGGGCCCCGCCTCCGGGAGGACGTCGTACCCCCGAACGCGCATCCCGAAGGCGCGTGCCAGCTCGGCCACCCGGCTCCCGACCTGCCCCAGGCCCACGATCCCCAGCGCCTGGCCCCGGAGCTCCCGGCCGTAGCGCTTGGGCTTCTCCCGCTCCCGGAACGCTCGGTCCAGCTGGCGGTTGAGCGCGATCATCAGCCCCAGGGTCAGTTCGGCTACGGCGTTGGCGTTGGCCCCCGGGGTGTTGAGAACGAGGACCCCGCGCTCGCGGGCCGCGGAGAGGTCGACGTTGTCCAGCCCCGTGCCCGCGCGCCCGATCACCCGCAGGCGCCCCGCCCGGTCGAGGAGTTCGCGGTCCACGCGGGTGCGGCTCCTTATCAGCAGGGCGTCGAACTCCCCTACGATGTCCAAGAGGTCCCCGCGGGCGATCCCGGGGCGGTGGACGACCTCGATGTCGGGCTCGGCCTCCAGCCGCGCCAGCGCCTCCGGGTGGAGGGGGTCGCTCGCCAGGATGCGATACTTCCTTGTCGCGCTCATGGGCCACCATGATCGCCCAAGGGGACGGGGGTTGCAACCCTTGTCTGTCGTTGCAACCGCTAGCGCATCTGGCACGTACCCAGTTTTGAAAGAGAAGCCTCCTGAGGGCAAGCTTGCGAAGAGAAGAGAGATAAGCCCTCAGGAGGTGAGCATTCGTGACGCGGGAATGGTACAGACACGTGGCTCGT
>JALUUA010000351.1 GCA_027021605.1 Candidatus Bipolaricaulota bacterium
CCACCGGCAGGAAGCCGCGGAAGCGGCCCGCCATGGGCGAGGCGGGTTTCGTGTCCCGTTCCCCGGACATGGCGGCAAGCATACCGGATTCAGTGTGCAGGTGGCGGCTTGCGGCTCGCGGTTCGAAGTGAATGGTCGACGGGGAACGGTTTACGGTGGGCCGTGACCCGCGGCCGCCTGCGGCGGCAGAGACGAGAGACAGGGGTCGGGAGGCGAGGGGTGGAGCGCCCTTTGGGCGCAGCCATTTCTTTTCCGTCTCCCGCAACCTGTCTCCCGTAACCTGTGCTGTGGGGGTGGCTTCCAGCCGCGGCCGCCTGCGGCGGCAGAGACGAGAGACAGGGGTCGGGAGGCGAGCGGGCGGGTTACGGGTTGCAGGCTACGGTGTACGGTCACCCGTTTCCCGTCACCCGTCTCCCGTGCACTCCAGAGGCGAGAGACGGGGGTCGGGAGACGGGGGCCGGTGCGCGCTCCGCGCGCGGCCGTTTCTTTCCCGTCTCCCGCAACCCGTCTCCCGTAACCTGTCCTGCGGGAGCGGCATCCTGCCGCGATTCCTCAGCCTTCCGGATCGGGGCTGGAAGCCCCTCCCACAATCGAGAGTGGCGGGAGGCGGGGGTCGGGAGGCGAGGGGTGGTGCGCGCTCCGCGCGCGGCCGTTTGGTCTTTCCCGTCTCCCGTCACCCGTCTCCTGTCACCCGTCTCCTGTCACCCGTCTCCTGTCACCCGTCTCCCGTGATCTGCCGGGTCAGTGCGCCCAGTCCGGGAGGTGCTCGGGGCTGCCGCCGGAGATGGCGGGGGCGGGCCGCACGTACATGCTCGCCACGCCGATCACCCGCTGCAGGCCGCCGGCGCTGAGCAGCCCGCGCCCTGGCATGAGGACCGCCAGCGGGGGCGGCAGGCCGGGCGCCCCCTGCAGGCGTGCCGTGCCGCGGAAGGCCTCGAGCACCGTGCGTCCGGGCGGCACCCGCGCGTAGCGCGGCGCGCCGCCGAGGTGGATGCGGGTGGCGTCGGTGGCGCCGGCCCAGGCGACCGCGCGCGGCAGCGCCGCGGCCAGCCGCGCGGGATCGCTGCCGGCGCGCGCGAGC
>JALUUA010000352.1 GCA_027021605.1 Candidatus Bipolaricaulota bacterium
TGGGACCAGTTGCATTCCTGCAGATTCTGACCTCGGACGACGGGTTTCAATCCCTCGGTCGGGATTCTGTGGGGTGGGACCCGAAGGCAAGCGATGTTGTCGAGCGCCTGATCACGTTTCAATCCCTCGGTCGGGATTCTGTGGGGTGGGACCCAGCCCGCCGATGGGGATGAGCAGCCCGTGGCCCTGTTTCAATCCCTCGGTCGGGATTCTGTGGGGTGGGACTACCCACTGTGGGATTCTCTCCAGGTCCTGTTTTGCGTTTCAATCCCTCGGTCGGGATTCTGTGGGGTGGGACAGGGCCGCTATGGCCAGGCTGCAGCCATCTTCGCTGGTTTCAATCCCTCGGTCGGGATTCTGTGGGGTGGGACTACATTAGCATCCTCCAGAAGGGGCTGGGGCGAGCAGTTTCAATCCCTCGGTCGGGATTCTGTGGGGTGGGACCCCACCCTGCGCCGAGGGGGAGAGCGCGGGTGGGGAGTTTCAATCCCTCGGTCGGGATTCTGTGGGGTGGGACCGGCCCCTGCGGTATGATCGGTCGGTCGGTTATCGGTGTTTCAATCCCTCGGTCGGGATTCTGTGGGGTGGGACTAGGGAATAGTTGCGCATGTGTGCGCGGGTTAGCGGGGTTTCAATCCCTCGGTCGGGATTCTGTGGGGTGGGACCCCATCGCGCCGTCGGACATTGGGGAGAGCGCGAAGTAGTTTCAATCCCTCGGTCGGGATTCTGTGGGGTGGGACTAGAGGGAAAGGGAATCCTATCCCGCAAGATTGCAGTTTCAATCCCTCGGTCGGGATTCTGTGGGGTGGGACATGAACGCCAAAATCCAGACCCAAACTCTAGAGCAGTTTCAATCCCTCGGTCGGGATTCTGTGGGGTGGGACTTGCACCGGTCTGTGCCAAGATGTTCCTGTTCTTGGGTTTCAATCCCTCGGTCGGGATTCTGTGGGGTGGGACTCGGTGAAGTTGCCTATTGGCTGTCCTGGGAAAAGAGTTTCAATCCCTGGTATAAACACGAGAGCACCTTTGGGGTATACTACCCCTATATCTTATCAACTTAACTTCTTGAAGGAGGTGCTC
>JALUUA010000353.1 GCA_027021605.1 Candidatus Bipolaricaulota bacterium
CATCTTGGGCGACATCGAGGGAAACCGCGTCTCGGAGAATCTACACTTCGGGCTCTACGTGCTGGAGAGCGAGGAGGTGGCGGCGCGGCGGAACTTCTGGGGCGACGAGACGGGCCCCGCCGGGGCGTATGCGGGCCGCGGGGATGCCGTCTTGGGGCTCGCACGAGAGGACGTGACGCCGTGGCTCCCCGCCGATCCCGACGAGATGCTCCTGCGCTCGGTGGCCACCCTTACGGTAGACTCTCCGCGGGGGCCGCGGGTGCAGCTCGACGCCACGGACCGATTGGGGCTTGTATTGAACATCTACAATCCGGGCCGCGGTGCACCCGGGCAGTCGGAGCTGATCGCCGAAGGCGTAATCATTGCAGGCCGCTACGCCGAGCGGCCCGAGGACGTCCCGCCCCTGGACGCGGAGCTGGGCTTTTACTCCATCACCGTCGCGGGCCTCGACGCAGGGACTGCTGAAATTGAAGTCTTCTATCGCGAGGAAGATCAACCCCCGGGGCTGGCCCCGGAGAAGCTGCGACTTTTCGTCTTGAGGGATGGAGAATGGGTCCCGCTTCCCGGGAGCGTGAGTGTGGAATTACAGCGGGTCACGGGCGAGATCCCCGTGGAGGAGCTTTCGGGAGGTCTCCTAGCGCTCGGCGTTCTGGACGCTTCCGGGAATGCCCTCAACCTGGACCTGGACAGCGTGCCCACCCCGGAAGGAGTTCTTGATAAGGGAACTCGTGACGCAAGTGGGGACGAAGGGGATGCCCGTCCGGAGGCCGACCTCCTTCCGCCGCCTGGGACCGGGCCTCTCCCGCCGCAGGGCCCTACGGGCGGAGGTGCTGAGGGCTTAGGAACGAGGTACTTGCTGCTTCTGCCACTACCGTTGATGGCCTTCGTCCTTTATTGGTTCGCTCTCCTCGTCTGGAGCCGCTGGGCCTACTCATCGAAACCCATTCGAATTCGCAGGTCCAACCAAAATCCCCCCAGCACATAACGCGCAGTTCGAAATTCAGTTTTTCCAACCCGAGAAATTAGATCCCCCCAGGGGGATTGACACCTACCCCCCCCCCATGTGCTA
>JALUUA010000354.1 GCA_027021605.1 Candidatus Bipolaricaulota bacterium
GCTCGAGCGGCTGTTCGGCGAGGAGCGGAGGCGGATGAAGATCGTGGCGAACGCCTTTGGCGAGCGGGCGGTGCTGAAGCTGATGTACGCGGCGTTGATCCGGGCTTCGGAGAGCTGGCGCGGGATTGCGGTCAAGCCGTTCGAGCGGCGGCAGCTCGCGTTGATCGGGCAGGAGCTCGACGCCGAATACCGCCGAGCTCACGAGCCGATCGGCGCGAGCATCGAGGTGGCATCCCCCTCCCGAAAAAAATTGGACGTCTTACGATTTCATCTGACACCGCTACACTTCCGGTGCTTCACGCCCCGGGTGGGGCACGGGAGATGGAAGCATGACGACGGACCAGAAGATCATCAAGACCAAGCTCGGCCTGCTCGAGCTCGCCAAGCAGCTCGGGAACGTCTCGCAGGCCTGCAAGATCATGGGCTACAGCCGGGATAGCTTCTACCGGTTCAAGGAGCTCTACGAGAAGGGCGGCGCCGAGGCGCTGAAGGAGATCTCCCGGCGCAAGCCCAACGTCAAGAACCGCGTGCCCCAGGAGGTCGAGGACGCGGTGGTGGAGCTGGCCCTCGAGCAGCCCGCCTGGGGCCAGGTCCGGGTCGCCAACGAGCTGGCGAAGCGGGGGCTGTCCATCTCCCCTGCGGGGGTGCGGTGCGTCTGGGTCCGCCACGACCTCCGGACGGTCAACGACCGGCTCCGGGCGCTCGAGGCGAAGAGCGCCCAGGAGGGCATCGTGCTCACCGAGAGCCAGGTCCAGGCGCTGGAGAAGGCGAAGCTCGACCGGGAGGCCCGCGGGGAGTTCGAGAGCGAGTGCCCGGGCTACTGTGGGGCCCAGGACACGTTCTACGTGGGCATGATCAAGGGCGTGGGGCGGATCTACCAGCAGACGTTCATCGACACGTACAGCAAGGTGGCCTTCGCGAAGCTCTACGACCGCAAGACGCCGCTGACGGCGGCGGACCTGTTGAACGACCGGGTGGTGCCCTTCTTCGACGAGCACGGGATTCCGCTGTGCCGGATTCTGACGGACCGGGGCACGGAGTTCTGCGGGAATCCGGAGCGCCACG
>JALUUA010000355.1 GCA_027021605.1 Candidatus Bipolaricaulota bacterium
CGGAGGCCATGATCTCCGTGAGATCCGTGTTGCCGATGCCGAAGGCGAAGCACCCGTAGGCCCCGTGGGTGCAGGTGTGGGAGTCCGTGCCCACCACGAGCGTGTCGGGGCGGATGAGCCCCTTCTCCGGGAAGAGCACATGGCAGATGCCCCAGCTCACGAACGGGGCCGGGGGCAAGAACGCGTTCGGGAGCTTTTGTTCTTCCACGAACTGCGCGGCCTTCTGTACCATCTCCTGGGACTTCCAGTCGTCGCGTACCAGGGGGATCTGGATCGTGTGGTCGGCCACAAACAAAATCTTCTCGGGGTTCTGGATGCGGAAGTCCCGCCCGTAGGCCCGGTAGAGCTGCTCGGCGGCCACGGGCAGGGTGAGCTCGTGGGTGATGACCCGATCCACCTCGGCGTAGACGATCATCCCGGGTTCTACATAATCGATTCCGGCGGCCTTGGCGAGGATCTTCTCCGCCAGGGTCATGGGGCGGGGCGGGGCGCTCGGCTGCTTCAACTCGCCGCCCCGTTGGTGGAAGGCCGTAAGCCCCCCGGCCTCTAAGATCTGCCGGTGGACGGGGGCCATGCCCTCGAAGAACGCATCGTCGAGTTCGATCTCGATCTCGTCGCCCGTCTTGATGTCGGGGGGCACGAGATCCCTGTTGCGGGAGAGGGGCAGCCCCATGTTGATGGAGTTGCGGTAGAAGATGCGGGCAAACGACTGGGCGATCACGGCCTCGACGCCCGCTTTCCGGAGGGCGATGGGGGCGACCTCGCGGGAGCTGCCGCAGCCGAAGTTCTCACCCGCGACGAGGATCTTGTACTCCCCGGGCCTGAAGGGCGTGCCGAAGGGGTTCTTCGACTCGTGGAGGTCCTCTAGAGCGTGGGCTCCTAAGCTGTCCAAGTCCGTGGTGGTGCAGTAGCGGGCGGGGATGATCTCGTCGGTGTTTACGTCATCGCCCACGACGAAAACCCTGCCTTTGATCTTTCGGGGCATGATCCGCTCACCGCCGTTGGCTTTGGGTTACGCTATTCTAGAGGGTGGGCTGCGGTCCGGCAACGTGCCCGTCTTGCTGCGCCTCTTGTGTTTAAGGACGACGCGCGAGCGCAGCACGTAACAACTTGGGGTGCTCGAGCCATCTTCCCCCTGAGCTCAAGCCTCTTCAATGCAAGCATCGCGCTCGGGCTCCCACCGGAAAAGATCCCCCTGGGGGGATTGACGCTCGCCCTCTCCCCAGAGCTATAATGGCGCAGCTTCATAATATCGGAACAAGACAGCGATAAGGCCGTAGAGTGGGCGCGATAAGGGACACGCGATATGAGCAAACCTAGAGCTTCGCTCTTGGCATCCGTGCTTGTGGGTCTCTTTCTGGTCGGGGGGCCTATATCGAACTCAAGGTCCGCCTCTTCGACCGTGGTGGGCTCGATCTTGGAGGACTCGTTCATCGTTCCGGCTCCGGTCCTCACCGTGTGTAAAGAGGGTCCCCCTGCATGCCAATTTACAAGCATTCAGGAAGCCATCGACGCAGCCCCCTTTGTCCCTCCCATCCGGACATGGACCCCCCCACCTCCCATGCCGCTGGTCCGCATATTTCCCGGAGTTTACGAGGAAAATCTCATTCTCTATAAAAGCATATGGCTGCAGGGGAGCGTTCCCGGGGAGCCCGAGCGGGTGATCCTGCGTGGGAGGGTCCAGGACTCCAGCCTCCCCTTGGCCTTGTTCGTAGCCGGTTCCCTGAACGTGGGTATAGGTATCGAGAATCTCACCCTTCAAGGCGGCCTACAGGTCAGCGGCATGGTGACGGGTTTGATCCGGAATAACCTCTTCCTCCCCGAGGAGAACTCAGGCATAAGCGGATTGTTCCTAAGCGGTCAGCTCCATCTCGTAATAAGCGACAATATCATCGTGGGAGGAAATCTATTCAACGAAGGAATAACCCTACAAGACGTTTCCTTCCTCCCTCTTCCCGTGGACGGTACAATCGTAATCGCATCCGAACAGCTACCCTACAGCGTGGTGCTCCTGCAGAACGAGATACGGGAGGTCTCGGATCGCCCTCGATCTAAACCGGGAACGGGGATCTCCGTGCGGAATGCAAACCGAGTGCTCCTCAAGGGCAATCGGATCTACAACAACAGCGGCTCAGGAATCGAAATCCGATCTTCTACCTTTGTGACCATCCGCGAGACAAGGGTGGAGAGGAATGGAGATGGCTTGGACATCCGCGAGTCGTTGGGCATCCGGATCGAAGCGGGAGAAATCCGCTACAACCGAGGGGATGGCATCCTGCTCGAGGATGGAGTGTATGCTGTCGAAGGAAGCAGGATTGTAGCCAATGGAGAGACGGGCATCGCCCTTGTGGGGGGTTCACCTACCTTCATCCAGCGCTACGCGATTACGGGAAACTTCATTGCGGAAAACGGGGTGGGCTTAAAGGCAGGTGTCGACCTTGACCGGGTGGTATGCCGGGGCAACCGAATCGAGCAAAACCGCAACGCGGACTATATGCAGGGTTCTCAGGTGAGCCCGGAACTCCGGGCACATTGCGAGGAGGATTAGGCACTCGCCTTCATGGTATGCCCTGTCCTTCAATCCTCGATCTTCCCTTGAAGGGCATATCGCTTAGAACTCCAGCTTCAGCTCCAGGCTCAGGGAGAGCGTCGTCGTGGTCGTGTTTCGCGCGGGATCGTGGGGGAACCGCTGGGTGCTCCACGTTCCTGCAAGCGAAATCGTGAGGTCCGGAAGGGGTTCGGTTTCTACGTCAAAGCCGGTGCGGATCTCCCGGACATCCCGGACGGGATCGTTGGGATAACGGGTATCCCGCATCTCCCCCGCCAGCGCGATGCTCCCGGACTTTTGGGATCGGGTCCATTCCCAGCCCCAGCGGACAAAGCGCTTATCCCGCGCGGGGTCCCGGGGGAAGCTCGTGATCTCGTGCTCGAACGAGGCGCGAAGCACCCAAGGGAAAAGCTCCGTTTCGACCCTCACCCGCGCTTCCCGCACGCTCCGGGTTCGCTGGAGGTCGTTCGGATAGCGGGTGAGGTCGTAGGTCAGACGGAACGAGAGGGTCCCGCTGCGAAGATCCCTTTCAACGGCACCCCGCAGCCGTCGAAACCGCTTCGTGAGTTGCGGCCGGTTCGGGCGATCGGTGTCCTCCGCCCTCCCGAGCAGGGTAACGCGGCCCAACCCGGCAAGCGGGGCGAAGGCCGCCTCCAGCCGTCGTTCCCAAACGAACTCGTCCCGCTCGGGGTCGGAGGGGAACCGTCTCGCCCGCGAGCCGACCTCCCACTCGACCGTCCCCGAGGGGAGCCCCAAAGCCCAAGTGAACTCGAACGCCCTCCGGACCTCGTCCCGCTCGGGGTCTTGGGCATAGGAGCACGCAAGCCAAAATAGAGAGCCCCCGGCCTCCACGGCCCCCTGCCTCCCTGCCACCGCCAGGTCCAGGCGTCGTGCGTCCCCACCCCGCTTCCGTTCCGTGCTATAGGGCAAACACCAGTTGGCCCGCGTGATCTCCCCCTCGACGCGGAGGGCTTGCAGCTGCAGCTCGGTCCGGACCGTCTGACGCCGGGCGTCGTAGTCGCGGGAAGGGTTCTGGGGATACCGCGCATCCCGCTGCCAGAGCGTGAGCGCGTTCGAGATCCCCCCGAGCGGGAACTCGATGCTCACGGTCCGGGTCGTCCAAACGCGATTGAGGTACGGCCTCTCCCGATAGAGCCTCTCCCGCCGAAGCCACGAGCCCGACAGCCTCAGCCCGAACCCTTCGAGCTCCAGGTCGGTGCCGCTCGTCCACGTCTGGATCGCGTCTGCCGGACCCCGCGCGAACTCCCTTTCGAAGGATTGCCTGAGGCGGACCTCCACGCCCGCCGCGGGCCCTCCCACCCCCGGCGAGAGGAGCAAGACGACGCCTACCCAGCCCACAAGAAGCGCGGGGCCCCAGGCCCTCACGCCCCTCATAGCTCCGCGTTATAGCTCTTCTAAGAGGGGGAAGTCAAATCATAGGGGTGCCCGGATCGGGTGTCTCAGGCTCCACGGGTCATCTCGCGCGGGTCACCGCGCGCGGATCATTCCGCCGCTCCCTCGAAGGGGTACGTCAACACCGGCCGTCGGGCGGCCTGGACGTCGTCGAGGCGCCCCACGATCGTCGTGTGCGGGGCCTCCTTCAGCGTTTGCGGGTTTTCCCGGGCCTCCTCGGCGATCTTCAGGAAGGCGTCCGCCAGCGCGTCCAGCTCCTCTTTGGTGACCGTCTCGGTGGGCTCGATCATCAGCGCCTCCGGCACGATCAAGGGGAAGTAGACCGTCGGCGGGTGGAACCCGTAATCGATGAGCCGCTTGGCGATGTCCACCGTGTGCACCTCGGGGTGGAGCCCCCGGCCCGAGAGCACAAATTCGTGCTTGCAGAGGCGGTCGTAGGGCAGGGGGTACACCCGCTTGAGCTTCTCCTTGAGGTAGTTGGCGTTCAATACGGCGGCCTCGCTCACGGCCCGCAGCCCCTCGTCCCCCAGCATCCGGATGTAGGTGTAGGCCCTCACCATCACCCCGAAGTTCCCGTAGAAGGAGTGGACCCGCCCCAGCGACTTCGGGCGGTCGTAGTCCAGATAGAACGTCCCGTCCTCGCGCTTCCCGACCACGGGGACCGGGAGGTAAGGTTCCAGCTCCCCGCAGACGGCCACGGGCCCGGAGCCGGGTCCCCCGCCCCCGTGCGGGGTCGAGAACGTCTTGTGGAGGTTGAAGTGCACGATGTCCACCCCGAAGTCCCCCGGGCGCGCCCGCCCCAGGATGGAGTTGAGGTTGGCCCCGTCGAAGTAGCAGAAGCCCCCCACCTCGTGGACGAGCCGGGTGATCTCCAGAATGTCCTCCTCGAAGATCCCCAGGGTGTTGGGCACGGTGAGCATGATGCCCGCGACCGACTCGTCCAGGTGCTCCTTGAGCTTCGCGAGGTCGACCATCCCGCGCTCGTCGGAGGGGATCTCGATCACCTCAAAGCCCGCGATGTGGGCCGAGGCGGGGTTCGTCCCGTGGGCGGAGTCGGGCAATAAAATCTTGCGGCGCTTCGGAAGCTCCCCCTTGTCCTCGAAGTAGCGCTTGATGAGGAGCATCCCGACGAACTCGCCGTGAGCGCCCGCCGCGGGCTGGAGCGTGATCCCGGGCAGGCCCGCGATCCTCTTGAGAAGCTCCCCCAGCTCGTACATCAAGCGTAAAATCCCCTGGGAGAGCGCCTCGCCCTGGAGGGGATGGGCTTGGGCGAGCTGGGGCAGCCGGGCGACCTCCTCGTTGACCCGCGG
>JALUUA010000356.1 GCA_027021605.1 Candidatus Bipolaricaulota bacterium
GAGCTCGTAGGCGAAGGTCTTTAGGCCCTCCAAGATCAGGGGGTGGTACGCGTGGGAGGCGTAATAGCTTTCGCCGCGCTCGGCGGCCTCTTGGGCCGCCTGAGCCGCCGCCTCCCGCGGGCCTTTCACTTTCACCAGTCGCGCGCCGTACGCCTCGATCTGCCGCAATTTGGCGCCCGAGGCGTACGCGGGCACGTACAGCGTGCAGCGAATGCCCGCGCGGGCGCAGTACGCGGCCAGGGAGGCCGCGGCGTTCCCCGAGGAGTCGTCGTGCGCCTCCTCCACGCCCAGCGCGCGCAAGAAGCTGACCAAGAGGGCCGTCCCGCGGTCCTTAAAGGAGCCCGTGGGCGCCAAGCACTCGAGCTTCGCCCAGAACCGCGTGCCCTCGACCTCGACGGGAACGAGCGGCGTCATGCCCTCTCCCAAGGAGACGGGCTCGGCATCGCTCAGCAGGGGAAACGTCGCTCGATAGCGCCAGAGCGTCGTGTTCTGGGGGTCTACGCGATCGGGCGCAAAGCGAAGAAGGCGCTCCCGATCGCGGTCCGCCAGGTGAAACGGGCCGCCGCAGCGGCAGCGCCAGGCACGCGTCTGCATCGGGTAGGTTCGCCCGCAGCGGCTGCACGTCCACTCGATCATCCCCGTACCGTACCTTGGGCTTTTGGCTTGGGGGTCCTCCCCTTCCCGAGCCCACCCCGCCCCCACCTCCTCGGACGGCGGAAGGGGGACGAGTGAAGCGCAAGCGCCCGAAGGGCGCTAGAAGCCCACGAGGACGGCGCGCAAGAGGAGCGCCGCGGCCACGAGGTCCCCGATCCCCGCCAGCGTCATCCACAGGAGCTCCCGAGGGGTGAGGTCCACCTCGCGGCTGGGGATCAGAAGCCCCAAGAGCCCGAAGACCGTAAACAGAAGCCCGATGATCCCGAAGACGATGGCGCCGAGGACGGCGACGGCGGTCATGATGGTCCTCCTCTCCCTCCCCCTATGGGCCTTTGACGAGAAAGTATCGCTTTTCCTCCTTGCGCACGAGGCCGCGGTCGAGCAGCTCGCGCGCCGCGCCCGTGAGCTTGCGCCACTCCACGTTCAGCTCCCGGCCGATCTCCACCAGGGTAAGCCCCTCGGGGTGCTCGGCCAGTACCGCGGGGATCTCCTCCAGGAAGCGCTGGAACTCCGTCGGCGCCCTTTCCCGTTCCTCCCCCGCCCTCGGGGCGCCCGCCGCAGGGGGGGCGGGGGCCGGCGCTGGCGCTGGCGCTGGCGCTGGCGCTGGCGCTGACGTTGACGTTGACGCTGACACTGACGCCGACGCAGAGGAAGGCGAAGACGAGGGCTCAGGAGCAGGAGCAGGCGTAGGCGTAGGCGTAGGGACCTTCCCTCCCTCCGAGGCGGCCGCGGGGACCAGGCGGAGCAGGAGGGCCGGGAGGAGGAGCGGGGACACCCCCAGGACGAACCAGTAGCCCTCCACGGGCGTCTCCGGGGGCACGAAGAGCGCGATTACCTCGAGCGCGATCCCCAGGAAGACGAGCAGGGCGGCCGACTGCCCCAGACGGTGCGCGCGGGGGAGCCGGGCCGCGCCCGGGCTCAGGACGAGCAGCGCCGCTGCGGCCTGCAGGCTTACGCCGAAGAGGAAGAAGAGCAGCGCCAGGTTCCACGAAAGGCCGATCTCCATGCTCGCTCGCCGTCACCCCCATGCGCGACGTGGGATGCTGCGTTGCCATTCTACGCGAACGCGCGCGCTCGGGACAAGGGTGCGCGTTACGTTGGCGTTTATGGGGGCTGCCCCGGGTTCCCGAGCCCTCGAGCCCCCGAGTCCCCATGTCCCCAAGCCCGAAGCCCGCCGAGCCCGAGCCGCGGAGCCCGAGTACGGTCCGCTACGCCGCCTCCGGGCGGAAGGGCGTTCGGGGGAGGGAGGTGAGGGTTTCCGCGCCCGTCTCCGTGATGAGCACCACGTCCTCGACGCGCGCGCCGCCCCGTCCCGGGAGGTAGATCCCGGGCTCGACGGTGAAGACCATTCCCGGCTCCAAGGGTTGCTCGTTCCCCTCCATCATGTAGGGGGGCTCGTGGACCTCCAGCCCCAGGCCGTGGCCGGTTCGGTGGAGGAAATAGGGCCCATAGCCGGCCCTCTCGATGACGCCGCGGGCCGCGCGGTCCACCTCCTGGGCGGGGACGCCGGGCTTGCACGCCTCCCGTCCGGCCGCGTTCGCCTCCTCCACGATCGTGTGGATCTTTTGGAGTTCAGGGTCGATCTCCCCTAAGGCCACGTTGCGCGTGAGGTCCCCGTAATAGTCCTCCCACATCGCGCCCACGTCCACGGTGACGAGGTCCCCCGGTTGCAGGGCGCGCTCCGTGGGGACGGCGTGCGGCGAGCCGCCGTTGGGGCCCGAGGCGATAATCGGCCCAAACGAGAGATCCAAGCCGCGCTCGAGCGCCAGGATCTGAAGGCGCTTCGCCAGCTCCCGTTCCGTGCGCCCCGGCTCCATGAACCCCAAAAGCCCCGAAAAGAGCTCCTCGGTGAGCGCGAGGGCGTGCCGGAGCCGCTCGACCTCGGAGGGGTCTTTTCGCATGCGCAGCTCGTAGAGCAGGGGATCGACGTTCTCGATCCGCCCGCCGGGGACGCGGCGCTCCAGCTGACTCGCCTCCAGAAGGCGTAGTGCGCGGAACTCCACCCCCAGGGTCCGGCCGCCCAGCGCAAGGTCCCGAACGAGCCGCGCGAGGGAGCCGTCGGGGCCCTCCTCGTCCCGATACGAGTAGAGCTTTAGGTTCACCTGCGCCGCCGCGAGCTCGGCCTCCACCCGGGGGCGTTCCAGCTCGGGCAGCAGGAGGGCGGGTTCCTTCGCGGCCTCGGCGGGGAAGAAGCCCAAGACGATCCGCTCGCTCGGCACGAGGCGCAGGCCCGTGAGGTAGAGAAGGTTGGGTCCCGGCATCAGGACGGCGCAGCCCACGCCCCGGGCCCGGAGCCGTTCCTGCAGTCGCTCCCTCCGCTGCGGAAAGGGTAGGTCCATGGCGGCCTATTCTACCCGACGATCCCCGGGGGATGCACCCAACGCCGACGGCCGCAGCCCTACCCGGATTCGGAGCCGGGCGGGCGCGCCGCGAGGGCTTGGATCGCCTCGTCGAGGACCGCCTTAAGCGCTTCCTTTCGCTCGGCCACCGCTTGGGGGTCGCGGGCTCGGAGCGCCTCGCGGAGCGTCCGGAAGCCCTCCTGAACCTCCGGCAGGAGCCCCAGCCCCTCCAGCTGCGCAAGGACGCCCTCGGGGTTCTCCCGGTCCGCTTCCAGCTCCCGCACCAGCGCGTCGAGGGTGCCCAAAGCCCGATCCCAGTCCCCCCGCCACAGGGCGAAGAAGGCCACCGCGTTGACCCGTCCCTGGAGGTTGAAGAACAACCCCGCAGGCCCCAGCAGCTCCTCGGCGGAGGGCAGCGAAGAGCGCCCGGCGGGGGAGATCCCCGCGTCCGTGGGCTCGGCCCCCGGCCCCGTGGCCTCCTCCACGATCAAGCGCCCCACCATGCCCACGTCCTCGTGCGGGATGCAGAAGTAGTCGTGCACCCCCCGGACCGTGAAGGCGCGCTCGTAGCTCCGGCCGGGCTCCTTCAGCAGGGGGGACGTCCACGGCTCGGCCCCCTCGGGGACGCGCAGGCGCTTGTCGTGTGCGGGATGGTAGGCCGTGGCGCTGTGGCCGTCCCCCAGCCGGTCCTCCACCAGGACCCACAGGACGCGGTCGCCCTCCCGCAGGAAGAGCCCCGCCGGGTCGAAGTAGAAGTCCCGCATCTCGACGACGTAGAGGGTCCCTTCACGACCGCGATCTTCGACGCTCATCGTCCCTCCGAGGCGGAAGAGAAGCGCAAGGGCCGCCAGCGCGACGGCAAGGCCCACGAGCAGGCGGAGAATCGTTCCCATGGGCTACCCGAGGAACCCCAGCTTGGAGAAGTTCCCCTCGAGGATCGCGCGGGCGTCGGCCTCGAGCCAGTCCTCCAGCAGCGTCGCGTACACTTGGCGGAAGTCGACGGTGTAGATGAGGTCGCCGTTGTCGTCTAAGTCTCTGAGGGAGGGGGGATCGCCGTAGAGGCCGCCCCTTACGGGGTCGCCCAGCACGAACATGGGCGCGGCGGTCCCGTGGTCCGTGCCCTGGCTGCCGTTCTCGCTCACCCTGCGCCCGAACTCCGAGAAGGTCATGATCACGACCTCGTCGGCCACGTCGTGCTCTGCCAGATCACGGTAGAGCGCGGCCAGGCCCCGATCGACCGTCTCGAGGAGCATCGGGTGGTTTACGGGGGCGGAGTTCTGGCTCGCGTGGGTGTCGAACCCCCCGATGGCCACGTGCAGCACTTGCGTGCCCAGGCCGCCCGTTATGATCTGGGCCACCAGCTTCAGCGCTTGGCCGAAGGGGTCGTCGGGGTACTCGACGGTACTTTGGTATTGGGCTGCGGCTTTCTGAAGGTCCTCGGCGCTCTCGAGGGCCTTAAGGCCCGTTTGGGCCACGAAGCCCGCGTAGGGGTCCTCGTCGGCCACGGCCGTGACGCTCTGCTGGAGCGCCCGGAAGGCGGCGATGCGCGCCGCGCGGTCGTCGGGGTACGCGGGGTCCGTCTGGAACTGATAGCTCTCCAGGCTCTGGATCGAGGGTACCACGATGTTGTCCCCCCGCAGCGTCAGGGGCAGGACGCCCTTGACGTTGGCCGCCGGGAGGCTCGTCCCGTGGAACTGGGCGATCGAGTGGTCGAGGTAGCGCCCGATCCAGCCCGTGCCCACCACCTTCTCGGGGTGGGCGCTCATCCAGATGTCCGTGGAGCGGAAGTGGCTGCGATTCGCGTTCGGGTAGCCCACCCCCTGCACCACGGCCAGCTTCCCCTCGTCGAAGAGCTGTTTGAAGAATTTCAGATTGGGATGGAGTCCCAGGCCGTAATCCTCATCCAGGAGCAGGACCTGCTCGTCGGGGACGGCCAGGGTGGGCCGGGCGTCGTAGTACCGCCCCTCCTTGAAGGGGACCACGGTGTTGAGCCCGTCGTTTCCGCCGTTCAGCTGGACGATGATCAACAGACGATCCGTGGCGGACTGTTGGCTCGCCTGGGCGAAAACGGAGTTGTAGTCCGGGTTGACCTGCATCATCATGTAGCGAGACATGAGGCTGAGCGTGAGAAACGTCACCCCGCGCCGCAGAAACGCCCGGCGGGTCAGGCCCTTCGGGCCTTGAGATCGCATTTCACGGTTTCCGTTCCCGTTTCTCGTGGACACGGTGCCTCCCTTCTTCTCTTTCTCCTCATTTCTCTCCTTGGCTC
>JALUUA010000357.1 GCA_027021605.1 Candidatus Bipolaricaulota bacterium
GCGGGGTGTGTTACGGGCGTCGTCGTCCACCGGGGGCGCTCCGAAAAAGTAACCCCAAGAGGGCTCAAGCGGGGGGAGGAGAACGCGATCGCGGTGGCCGCCGCTGCCGTAGAGATCCTCGTTTCGCCGTGAGCGGGTCTGCGTAATTCTGTATAATCCCCCCATGCTTCGCAGCATGACCGGCTACGGGGAGGGGTCGGCCCAGGGGGAGGGCTGGCGCGTCTCCGCCAAAGTCAAATCCCTGAACCACCGCTATCTCGAGATCTACCTACGGGGCTTGGAGGACTACCCCGAGCTGGACCTTCGGGTGCGGGATCTCGTGCAAAAGCGCTTCGCGCGCGGGCGGATGGAGATCTCGCTGAAGATCGAGTGCTTGGGGGAGGAGGCGCTGCGCTTCGATCCCGAGGCCGTGCGCCCCTACTTCGAGGGGCTCCGCAGGCTGACGGAAGCCCTCGGGATCGAGGGGCCCACGCTCGACCACCTCTTGAGGGTGGGGGCGGTCCGCCCCGAGCCGCCCGACCCCGAGGGGCTGTGGGCCGTCCTCCAAGGGGCGCTAGACGAGGCCCTGAGCGCCGTGGAGGAGATGCGCCGTCGGGAGGGGGAAGCCCTCGCGCAGGAGCTGCTCGCTTTGCTCGAGCAGCTGGACCGGGAAATCAACGCTGTGGCGGAAAAGGCCCCGCAGCTCAAGGAGCACTACCGCGAGCGGCTCCGCAAGCGCATTGAAGAGCTGGGCGTTGAGGTCGACCCCGAGCGCGTAGAGCAAGAGGTGGTCCTCTACGCGGAGCGAAGCGACATCACGGAGGAGCTGGCGCGCCTGCGCATTCACCGCGAGGCCGCGGGGAAGGCCATAAGGGCGAGGGGGGAGGAAGCCGTGGGCCGGGAGCTGGACTTCTTGGCCCAGGAGATGAACCGGGAAGCCAATACCCTTGCCTCCAAGGCGCGCGAGGGGGAGATCGCCCAGAGCGTCGTGACCATGAAAGCCTTGATCGAGCGCTTCCGAGAGCAGGTGCGCAACGTGGAATGAGCCCGAAAATCACGATCAGCGGCCCGCCGGGGAGCGGCAAGAGCACGGTGGCTCGACTGCTGGCCGAGTGGCTTTCCGTTCCCTTCTACTCCGCGGGGACGATCTTCCGGGAACAAGCGCAGCGCGCCGGGCTCTCGCTCGAAGAATTCAGCCGCCGGGCCGAGGAGGATGAGGCGATCGACCGCGCCCTCGACGACGAGATGCTCAGGCTCCTGCGCGAGAAGGAGTCCGGGGTCTTCGAGGGGCGGCTTACGGGCTGGCTCGCTTACACGCACAAAATCCCGGCGCTCAAGGTGTACCTCGATGCTCCCCTCGAGGTTCGGGTACAGCGCATTCAAAATCGCGAGAGGAGCGAGGACCCGCAGGCGATTCGCGAGGCCGTGCTGGCTCGGGAGCGTTCCGAGGCCAAGCGCTATAAGCACCTCTACGGCGTGGACGTGAAGGACACGTCGTTTTACGACCTCGTGGTGGACACCTCCGCGCTTTCTCCGGAAGGGGTTGGGGAGCGGATTCTTGCTGCGCTGAGGCAGGAAGGTTGAGACATGGCCCCCTCACCTTGCCTCACAGGCAGCGGTGCTCTACAGTGCTAGGGCTATGGCCCATCGAGTGGAAGTCGCCTTTCGACCCGAGTTCGAGGACGCCCCCGGACGTTCCGTATGTGAGCGCATCCGCACCGAGCTGGGGCTCCCCGTCCAAGACGTGCGCACCGTGGAGGTCTACACCCTCGATACCCCCCTCACGAAGCCCGAGCTTCGTCGGATCGCCGAGGAGCTGCTCCACGACCCCGTCGTGCAGTGCTACTCCTTCAACCCCGAAAATCCCCTGGCCAAGGGCATGGAGTGGGACTGGCTCATCGAGGTGGGCTTCAAGCCCGGGGTCACGGACACGGTGGGCGAGACGGCCCGCGCCGCCATTCGCGACCTCCTGGGGAAGGACATCCCCGCCTACAGCTCCAAGCAGTACCTCCTGCAGGGTGCCCTCACGGAAAGTGACGCGCATCACATCGCCGTGGACCTCCTGGCCAACGACCTCATCGAGCGCTTTTCGCTGTACGAGCGCCGAAGCTGGGAGCGCGAGGGGCGCTTCCCCATCATCGTGCCCGCCGTGCACTTAGAGCACGAGCCCACCGTCGAGGCCATCCCCCTGGAGCGCCCCGACGAGGAGCTGGAGGAGCTGAGCCGCGGGCGCCTCCTGGCTCTGAGCGTAGAGGAGCTGAAAGCGATCCGGGAGCACTTCCGCGCCCGTCAAGAGGAGCGCGAGGCCGTGGGGCTCCCCCCGTACCCGACGGACTGCGAGCTGGAAGCCCTCGCCCAGAACTGGAGTGAGCACTGTAAACACAAAATCTTCAAGGGCCTCATCGAGTACCGCGACGAGGAGACCGGGATCACCGAAACCGTGGATAGCGTTTTCAATACGTACATCCGGGGGGCCACGGAGAAGATTTGGGAGCAGAGCCCCTACTGGCGTGAGGCCCTGGTGAGCGTCTTCGTGGACAACGCCGGTGTTGTAAAGCTCGACGAGGAGTACAACGTTGCCTTTAAGGTGGAGACGCATAACTCCCCCTCAGCGCTCGACCCCTATGGGGGGGCGCTCACGGGCATCGTGGGCGTCAATCGAGACGCGCTGGGGGTAGGCCGCGGGGCCCGGCTCCTGTTTAACACCGACGTCTTCTGCTTTGCGCCCCCCGACTACGAAAAACCCCTTCCCAAGGGCTTAAAGCACCCCCGGCGCATTTTAGAAGGCGTCCGGCGGGGCGTGGAGCACGGCGGGAACAAATCGGGCATCCCCACCGTGAACGGGACCCTCCGCTTCGATGAGCGCTACCTGGGCAAGCCCTTGGTCTACTGCGGCACGGGCGGGATCATGCCCGCCCGCTTACGCTCTGAGCCGACGCACGAGAAGGTCATCCGACCTGGGGATGCGATCGTAATGGTAGGCGGGAGAATCGGGGCCGACGGCATCCACGGGGCCACCTTCTCCTCCGAGGCGCTCACGGAAGAGAGCCCCACCTCCGCGGTCCAGATCGGGAACCCCTTTATCCAGAAAGTCATGGCCGACATGCTGATGGAGGCCCGCGACTTGGGGCTCTACAGGGCGATCCACGACAACGGGGCCGGGGGGTTGGCCGTAAGCGTGGCCGAGCTGGCCGAGCAGTGCGGGGGTGCGGAGCTTCATCTGGAGCGGGCGCCCCTCAAGTACCCGGGCCTCGACCCCTGGCAAATTCTCGTCAGCGAGTCCCAGGAGCGGATGACGCTGGCCGTCCCGCCCGAGAAGCTCGAGACGTTCCTGGAGCTGGCCAAGAAGCGCGACGTGGAGGCGACCGTCCTGGGGCGCTTTACGGACACGGGCAAGTTCCACGTGCTCTACGAAGGAAAGACGGTGGCATACGTGGACGTCGAGTTCCTCGTAAACGGCGCGCCGAAGAAGCGGATGCGGGCCGTCTGGCGCAGGCCCCGCCACAAAGAGCCCGACTTCCCCCCTCTCGAAGATCTTGGGGAAGCCCTCCACGAGCTGCTGGGGCGGCTCAACGTTTGCAGCAAAGAGGGGATCGTGCGCCAGTACGACCACGAGGTGCAGGCCGCGACCGTCGTCAAGCCGATGGTGGGCTTGAAAGACGACGGTCCGAGCGACGCGGCGGTCTTGTGGCCCCTGGAGATGCAGCGCAAGGGGTCCCGACGAGGGATCGTGGTGGCCAACGGGATCAACCCCAACTACGGGGACGTCGATACCTATGCCATGGCCGCTCTGGCCCTCGATGAAGCCCTAAGAAATGCTGTCGCCGTGGGGGCGAACCCCGATAAGATCGCTCTACTAGATAATTTCTGCTGGTCCAGCTCCGATGACGAGTTCCGATTGGCCCAACTGGTGCGGGCCTGCCGGGCGCTGTATGAGTACGCCGTCGCGTTCGGGACGCCGTTCATCTCGGGAAAGGACAGCATGTACAACGACTTCGTGGGCGAACTCGACGGACGGACCGTTAAGATCTCCGTGCCCCCTACCCTTCTGATTTCCGCGCTGGGGATCATCGAGGACGTGGGGAAGGCGGTGACGATGGACCTCAAGGAGCCCGGCAACTTGCTGTACGTTCTGGGCGAGACCCACGAGGAGCTGGGCGGCTCCGAGTACTTCGCAATGCGAGGCTTCGTGGACAATCGGGTTCCTCAGGTGGACGCAGTCTCCGCCAGGGAGCGCTATCGCCGACTACATCAGGCAATTCAAGAGGGCCTCGTGCGGGCATGTCACGATTGCTCGGAGGGCGGCTTGGGGGTGGCGCTGGCAGAGATGGCCTTCGCCGGGGGGCTCGGACTCCAGATTGACCTTCGCAACGTCCCGGGGGCCGAGGGGGTTGAACGCGAGGATTTTCTGCTCTTTGCGGAGAGCCCCTCGCGGCTCCTGGTGGAGGTGCGCCCTAAACACAAAGAGCGCTTTGAGCGGCTCTTTGCGGGCACAGCCTGCGCGCTCATCGGGGCAGTGACAGGAGAGCCTAGGCTGCACCTCGTGGGCCTAAAAGGCCGTGAGATCCTGCACGAACGTGTAGAAGACTTAAAGAGAAGCTGGCAAGCGGCGCTGGCATCTAAATGAGCGAGTTTCGGGTGGGCACCTCCGGCTGGAGCTACCGCCACTGGCTCGGGGTCTTCTATCCTGAAAACTTGAAGCCCGCGAAGTTCTTAGAGCACTACGTAAAGCACTTCGACTGCGTGGAGCTCAACGCGAGCTTCTATCGCCTGCCCCAGGAGAAGACCGTGGAGAACTGGGCCAAACGCACCCCTCAGAGCTTCAAGTTCTGTCTGAAGCTGAGCCGCTTGATCACCCACCAGAAGCGCCTCGTGGGCGTAGAAGATCCCTTAGAAACGTTCTTCCAGCGCTTTCGACCTCTGGAGGAAGCAAGAAAACTCGGGCCTGTGTTGGTGCAGCTCCCGCCCAGCCTGCGCTTTGACCCTGGGATGGCTGAAAGCTTCTTCTCACTGTTGAGGGAGCGCTATGGGGAGCACCGCTTCGCGCTCGAGGCCCGCCATGCCTCTTGGTTTGCGGAAGAGTCCCTGGATCTGTTGAAGGCGCACGAAATCGCCCACGTGATCGCGGATTCCGGTGGGAGGTTCTCGTCATGCGAGGCTGTAACAACGGATTTCGTGTATCTGCGTTTCCATGGACCCGGACAGCTCTACGCCTCCGACTATCCCGATGACGTGCTCGAGGAGTTTGCGCACAAGAGT
>JALUUA010000358.1 GCA_027021605.1 Candidatus Bipolaricaulota bacterium
CTGCTGCTTTTGCAGACCTACTTGATCGCCGTCCACATCCCCGTCTCGCCGTTCCTGTGGCTCGACGTGCTCGTGCTGCTGCTGTGGGGCATTGGGCTCGCGTTTTCGGCGAGGGCGGGGCTCCGAAGGACATGAGCCAGTCTTTCAACTTGCTGCCTTCCGCAGTACTCCCGGATAAACTCGCGACGCTTCACACATCCAACCGGAGGGGCTTCGAGCGGACTCGCTCTGCCGGAGGCGGCGATGGTTCAAGTTCTTCGACCATTAGACGGTATGCCTCGCGAATGTTCTCCTCCAGCTACTTCAGGGTCTTGCCCTGGCTGAAGACCCCGGGAGCTTCGCGCAGGCGGCCCACGTACCAACCTTCGTCGCGCCAGTATTCCAAGGTGAACTCGCGGATCATAGGAATCCCTCCTGAGGGGGTTTAGGGTATGCTCCCGAGAAGGGCAACAAGGAGGTCGGGATGCTCCTAGCAGAGAAGGAAGACGACGTCGTGGTGCGCCTGGAGGACGGCGAGGACGTCCACGAGAGGCTTCAGTCCTTGGGGATTACCGCCGGGGCAGTGGTCGCGGGCATCGGGATGCTGCGGGACGTAACGCTCGCCTTCTGGAACGGGCAGGAGTACGTCGAGCACCTCGTCAAGGGGCCCGTGGAGCTGCTCTCGCTCCAGGGAAACTTCTCGCTCAAAGAGGGGGAGCCCTTTGTGCACCTCCACACCGTTTTGGGGATGCCCGACACCCTGGTGGTGGGCGGCCACCTCATGAGGGCCACCGTCCACGAGACGAACGAGATCATAATCCGCAAGCTCCCCGGCGTCGCGATGGAGCGCCGGAGGGAGCCGAGCGGCCTCTTCGGGCTCTATCCCCGAAAGCCCTAAGGGGGCTCACTCCCAACGGAAGGTTCTCGCGGAGATGAGGACGCCCACCACGAGCGTCCCCAGCAGCACGCCCAGGTGGACGAGCTGCCTCCCAGGTGCTCAACTTTGATGACGATGTTGCTCGTCATCCTGGGTGACCCTCGGCCTTTCCGGCAGGCAAGTCTGAAGGGGAAAAGATTTTCAGCCCTTGTACCCGGGCAAAGTCGGGATCCGCCGTTGCTAAGAGGGCAACCCCTTCAGAAGCCATCAGGGCTATGGTTAGGGAATCGTTGACCAGGAGACCGTCTCTCTGACGGTAGGAGTGACTCCGTTTGACCGTCTCCATGCTCAAGTCCCGCACGGTCACGCCCATTTCCTCGATCGTTTCCGCTTGTCTCCGGTAGTCCGAGAGCTCCCGGACGACCTCGGGTTTCTCCCGAAGCTTCCTCGCGACGTTGCTCGGGGATACCATCCCACGGGCTACGGCCTCGATCATCATGAGTCGATGAAGGACTTCAAGGACGATATGGACCCCGGTGATGCCCGCAAGTTCCCCCCGCTCGCAGCGTTCGAGGAAGTGCGAACACTCCTCCGAGAGCCCGGTGAAATGGTAAATAAAAACGTTGGCATCGATAAAGACCGTCCGGCCAGCAGGCAACTCTCGGAGGGGCCGGCTCCCCTCAGGGAGCCCCATAAAATGCCTCCTCCTCCAAGACTGCCTGCACCACGGATGCGGGAGCCTGTAAGGCTCCCCTCGTCCTCTGAACTACCCCACCCCGCTTGCGGCGGAGATACTGGCGCAGCGCTTCCTCCAGGATTTGAGAGATGCGCTTGTTCTCCTTGGCCGCCAGGAGCTTCAGCTCGTAAAGAAGTTCCTCTTCCAGCGTTGTGCCAAATTTCTTCTTCACAGTCATCCCCCCTTAAGGGGAGCCTACCCTGCCTGGGACAAGAATTCAAGATTGTCTTCTCGTTTTCTTGACATAGGGAAGGCGATGGGGCAGTTCGCCTCGAAGCCACGCCTCCACCGCCCGCCGCCAGCCCTCGGGGCCGACCCCTTCTACCCGCACCAGCCCGGGGAGATCCAGATCTTCCCACGTCCCGTCGGGCTTCTGGACCAGCAGGGGGAGGTCCACCGCCCGCAACAGCGGCTCGTCGTTGCGGCCGTCCCCTAGCCCCACGGAGAAGACCTCGCCGTGCTCCCGGCGGTAGAGTTCGAGGAGCTTTCGGACGGCCCGCCCCTTGTCCGTCCCGGCCCCCAAGGCGTGGTGGAAGACCCCGCCGTGGGTCCAGCGCAGCCCCGCCCGCTCCAGCGCTTGGAGCACCCGCCCCCGCTCCTCCGTGGGGAGATCCCCCAGCAGCAGGGTCTCGTCGTACTCCCGGGCTTTAGCCCTTCCTGCTTCCTCGAGGCTCAAACCCGTGATCTCTGCAACTTCCTCCGCCGTCAGGTCCCCGAATCCCCGGAACGCGACCCCCAGCTCCCGGCGGACCCGCTCGATCCGCCGCCGGATCTCCGCGTAGGGGAGCCCCAGCTCGAGGACGGAAAAGCCCTCAAACTCCCGATCGTGCGGGAACGCAAACGAGAAATATCCCTTGGGGACGTAGACCGCCCCGCCGTTCTCGACGATGAAGGGGTCCTCTATCCCCAGGGCTTCGCGCAGGGGGAGGATCTCCGCCCGCGTCTTGGCGGAGCAGAGCACCACGGGCACTCCACGCTCTTGCAGCTCCCGAAGCGCGGGCTCCGCCGGGGCCCACGAGCGCGTGTGGAGGTCGAGCAGCGTCCCGTCGAGGTCGGTTACGACGATCGTCGGGGGACGTTCGGTTTGCGCTGCGGTCACTTCGCGGGCGCGACGGTGTAGGCGTCCATGTGGGCCTCGAGGGCCGCGCCGAGCTTCTCCAAGTCGGCGGTGCGCAGCGGCGCGTAGGTGCGGGGCCGCGGCGGCTCCTCCCCCGGGGCCAAAGCCCCCTGGTCCTGCAGCTCCTCGAGGATCATCTCGTGGACCTCCTCCTCCGAGAGCTGCGAGTGATAGATGGCCCCCAGCCCCGCGAGCAGCATGTCCTTGAGGTGCTCCTCCCCCTTCTCCTCGTGGAGGTGGGGGTTGCGGCTCTCGATTTGGAAGATCTCCACGCCGCTCTCGGCGGCCTTGGGGTCCAAGACGGGCTGCACCCCGCCGAAGCCCTCGAAGATCGAGAGCAGCTCCTGGGGCTCGATGGCGAATCCCGACGCGTACGGGAGGAGCATCGCCAAGGGGAGGCTCATCGCGTGCTCGCCCGCGTTCCCCGTCTTGATGATCTCGGTCTCAAAGCCCGTCTTGTACGAGATCATCGCGTTCATCACGCGGTTGGTGACCTGGGAGACCCGACCCCACTTCTTGAAGTAGAGCCCGTGGGCGGACATCTTCGGCTTGTAGCGCCACAACACCCGGACCATGGCGTAGGGCGACTCCGCCATGCTGAACCCGGCCGCGTAGCAGCGAATGTACTCCCACACCGAGCCGGGGAAGTAGTTGTCCGCGTCGATGAACCCGACGTACTCTTTGCCCAACACGCCCGCCAAGAGGATCCCGACCATCATCCCCTCGGCCTTGCCGTCGAGGATCAACCCGTCCTCACCCAGGATGTCCGTGTAGCCCGCGCTCTCCAGGGCTCGGGCCAGATGCGGGTCCTTCTGGTGGACGATCAAGGCCCGCCGCTGGGTGAAGCGGCAGTACTGCTCCAGCGCGTCGGACTCCATCCGGAAGCGGTCGAAGCGCTTTCGCTCGCTGTTGCTCACCACGATGATGAGGCACTCGTGGGGGATGCCGCTGATCACCCCCTCGAAGAGCTTGAGCTTCTCGTCCTTGGTGGGGATGATCACGGCCATCCGCTCCTCGTAGTCCTTGATGACCTCCTCCTCGATCTTGAGGACGGCCAAGTTTCCCTGGGCGGTGGGGACGCGGGCCCGGCCCGAGTCGAGCTCCAAGACTTTTTGGACGTCGTACATCATGGCCGAGCCGAACCGCTCCGTGTATCGGTGTTGCTCAATTCTCATAAGCCCTCCTTTAAGTCAAAGCAAAAGCAGGAGAAGGGAGGGGTCCGTCCGAACCCGGACGCCTGACGGACCGCTACGCTTTCAGCATACCACGGGAGGACGCGTGGGCGCAACCGTCCGGCCCTTCCCCCTATCGCCCATCCCGATCCCGATCCCGGCGGCCAGGAGTATAATTAAGACCATCCTACCGGCGAGGTGAGACCATGGCTCAGGCGGCACGGTTTCGACGGGCGCTCATCGCGGCGTTGTTGCTGGCGGCCCTGGGCGGTCCCGGCGCGGGGTTCTCCGCGCTCCCGCTCCGGGCTCAGGAGGGGCGGCCTCCGGTCTTCGGGCCACAGGAGGTGCTGCCGCTCTTCTTCCACTCCCTCCGCGAGGGGGACCTCCTCCTCCTGCGGGATGGGAGCGTGGTGAGCGGACGGATTCCCGCGGAGGCGTTCACGCTGGAGACGGCCGAGGGCCCTCGGACGGTCGCGCGGGAGGACGTCGTGGCGCTGGTGCTGGCCCGCCCCGACGAGGAGGGCGCCGAGGACCGCCTCCACACGTGGGAGGGCGAGCGGCTGGCCGGTCGGCTGCAGCGGGACCTCACCGTGGAGGTGGTGCTGGATCGGCGGGTGCCCCTGGATCCCGCGCGGGTGAAGGCCGTCCTCCTCCAGACGGACCTCATCGACCCCCGTAGGCGGCCGAATCCGGCGGTCTTTCGCCAGCTCTTCGGCCTCTTCTCCGACCTGTTGGCGAGCGTGACGAAGTTCGACCTGCTCGTGTTCCCCAACCGCTGGGTGGCCAGCGTCGCCCTGGAGAACCGGGGCGAACTGGCGTTCACCCTCGAGTCGCCCATCTTCGGGACGTTCACCTTCGGGGCCTCCCAGATCGCCGCGGTGATCTTCGGCCGCGGGGAGAACGACCCCGACGTGCTGATGCTCCAGAACGGCGACCGCGTCTCCGGCCGGGTCACGGGGCGGAGCGACCTTTCGGGGACCGTGGCGGGCTTCCCCGAGCTTGCGTTCGCCTTCCCCAAGGACGCGCTCCGGGAGGAGCTGAGCCGCATCGTCCTCAAGATGCCCGTGCGCCTCTTCGGCGGCGGAGGCCGCCCCGTCGGCCCGCGCGAGGACGACTAGAGCGAACGACGATGGACCTGCGGACGCTGCTTTGGGTGGGACTGGTGGTCGCCGGGCTCCTGGGCCTCCTCGTCCTTCGGGCCGCGGGGCCGGGGGTTCCCACGCCGGGGCCCCCCGAGATCGTCGCGATCGAGTTCCCGGAGGAGGTCGAGGCCGACGGCGAGGAGGTCATCGGCTACGTCCGCTTTCGGGACCCCG
>JALUUA010000359.1 GCA_027021605.1 Candidatus Bipolaricaulota bacterium
GGCGAGGTCGGTGGCGAGGGCATTGACCGCGCCGGCCGCGCGGCTGCCCGCGGCGAGCGACGAAAAGGCGGGAACGCCCGCAGCCAGCAGCACCGCCAGCACGGCCAGCGCCACGAGCAGCTCGATCAGGGTGAGCCCCCGGGCGGGGGCGGACGGGAGCACGACGGACCGCTCCGTGTCCATGGCGCACCTCCTGTGCCGGCAGATGGATGGATCCGCGACGTGAAGCTAGCGGAACGATCCTCCCCGATCAAGCCCTCGGGCCGTTCCGGACCCGGGCTTCACGCCGCCTCGGGCTCGACCCGAAATCGCGCCGTTCCCTGAGCAGGAGCTCCAACGCGCTGCTGCCCACGGGCACGGGCGATGCTCGAAACCGCCGTGCGCCTCTGCCGCGTCGCACCAAGCCCGATCGCTCCAGGGCCCTCAACGCGTCCGGACACGTGCCGCCCACCGCCTCGAGGCGCGCCACCGGCACGCCACGATCCAGGATATAGACGGTCTCGCCCGCCCGCACCCATCCGAGGATGCGGCTCAGGTGCGTCCTGGCCTCGCTCACCGACACCGATCTCATGAGACCACTATCACATCTGGAGCGTCGTGTCCGGCGGACCCGCCCGGTCGCCGCCCGCCTCCAGCCAGGCCCCCCGCAGTTCGTCCGCACGCGCTCCCAGCGCCCGCTCTCAGCTTCCCTCTTCCCCGGTCAGCGCCTCCCAGAGATCCCCTGCGCGAAGCGGATTGAAGACGCGCACCCCCTGGATCTCGAACCGCTCCGCGCCGTCGTAGAGGACGGCGCCCGGGGCGACGCCGTCCAGCCCCAGCGCCCGGAACCGCTCCAGCCCCTTCAGGAAATCGGGCGAGAAGGTGGAAGCCGACTTGATCTCGACCGGGATCAGCCTCCCCCCTTCCCGGATCAGGAGATCGACCTCGTTGCCGTGGGAGTCCCGGTAGAAGTACACCTCGGGCCTGATCCCCCGGTTGAGCGCGCCCTTGACGACATCGGCGATCACGAGGTTCTCGTACAGGCTTCCGCGCAGCGGATCGCGGACT
>JALUUA010000360.1 GCA_027021605.1 Candidatus Bipolaricaulota bacterium
CACGAGCCCCACGCGCACGCCCGCGATCGGGCCTAGGAAGGGCACGGAGCTGATCATCAGGGCCGCGGAGGCCCCGAGCATCCCGGCGATCTCCGGGGGGTGGTCCTTGTCGGCCGAGAGGACCGTTACCACGACGTGGACCCGGTCTTTGTAGCCCTCGGGGAAGAGGGGCCGGATGGGCCGGTCGATCATCCGCGCGTTGAGGACGGCTTCTTCCGAGGGCTTCCCCTCGCGCTTGAAGAAGCCGCCGGGGATCTTTCCGCCGGCGTAGAACTTCTCCTCGTAGTCCACCGTGAGGGGGAAGTAGTCGATGTCCTCCTCCACCTCGTCGCGGTTGACGGTGGCCAGGACCTTCGTTTCGCCGAACGTCACGACCACGGCCCCGTCGGACTGGCGGGCCACCCGACCCGTCTCCAGCGTAAAGGGGCCGTAGCTGTGCTCCACAACCTGAAACGCTGCCAACGTATCTGCGCTATTTCCCATCTTCTCTTCCCTTCCCTCGCATCTCTCATCGAATCTCATAGTATGCGGATGGCGCGCCCCACGAAGGAGCGCCGTACGGCCTTAGCCCCGGATCCCGAGGCTCTCGATCAGCTGCTGGTAGCGGACGGGGTCCTCGCGCTTTAAGTAGCGCATGAGGCGGCGACGGCGGCCGACCTTCTGCATCAGCCCCCGGCGCGAGTGGTAGTCGTGCTTGTGCTGCTTGAGGTGCTCCGTGAGCTCCCGGATCTCCGCGGTGAGGATCGCGATCTGCACCTCCGGGGAGCCGGTGTCCTTCTCATCCCGCTGGTATTGTTTGATGATCTCCGTCTTCTTCTCCTTGAGCAGTGCCATCGACGTGGAATCTCCTCCTGTTTCGTTCTTAGTTCTCGTTCGCTTCGTTTCTTGTTGTTACGGTTGTTCGTAGGTCGTCACGTATGCCTCCGTTGGAAGGCTTTCACCTCGGCCTTGGCCCGCTCCTCGTCGAGGGTCAAGATCTCCTTATCTCTCATCACGATCCGTCCATCCACGATCACGGTGGTCACGTCCGCGGCCTTGGCCGCGTAGACCACCTGCGAGACGGGGTCGTAGTCGGGGACCCAGTGAGGTCCCGTCGTCTCGAGGATCACGAGGTCTGCCCGCTTCCCCACGGAGATGGTGCCCATGTCGGCCCACCCCAGCGCTCGGGCCCCGTAGGCAGTCCCGAGCTTGAGCGCCTCGAGGGCGGGCAGGGCCGTGGCCTCTTGGAGTATACCCTTTTGGAGGAGCGCTGCCAAGCGAATCTCCTCGATCATGTCCAAGTCGTTGTTCGAGGCCGTCCCGTCCGTCCCCAGCGCCACGACCATCCCTTCTTGGAGGAGCCGCCAGACGGGGGCCACCCCCGAGGCGAGCTTGAGGTTGCTCGTCGGGTTGTGGACGGGGTAGACCTCGTGGGCCTTAAGAGTTGCGATGTCCTCGTCCGTGAGGTGCACGCAGTGGGCGGCCAGCACCGGGACCTCGAAGACCCCCAGATCCCTGAGGTATTGGACGGGCGTCTTCCCCCAGCGCTTTTGAGCTTCTTCTACCTCGGTGCGGGTTTCCGAGATGTGGGTGTGCACGAGGATGTGGTGTTCATGGGCCAGCTCGACGGCCCGCTCCCAGACCCGGAGGTGGCACGTGTAGGGCGCGTGGGGACTTACGGCTGCGCGAACCCGCCCGTTCGCGGAGTTGTGGAAGCGCTCGATGAACTCCTGGGCAATTTTCAACTCGCGATCGAGTTTCTCCCCGGGCTCGGGGGCGATGATCCCGTATGACAAGAGCGCGCGCAGCCCGCTCTCTTCGACAGCCCGGGCGACGCGGTCCATGGCGAAGTACATGTCGGCAAAGCACGTCGTGCCGGAGCGGATCATCTCGCAGAGGCCCAGCACGGAGCCCCAGTAGATGTCGTCGGGGGTCAACTTCGCTTCCAGGGGCCAGATCTTCTCCCGAAGCCACTCCATCAGGGGCAGATCGTCGGCGTAGCCCCGCAGCAGGGTCATGGCCAAGTGGGTGTGCGCGTTCACAAAGCCGGGGAGCACGAGCTTGTCCTTGCCCGGGATCACGGTGTCGAACTCGCGCTCGGGGTAGGGGAGTTCGTCTAAGGAACCGGCGATGCGAGCAATGAGGCCGTCCTCGACGGCGATGGAGACGCCCGCTCGGACGGGCGGGTCCTCCAAGGTGATCGCGGTGAAATCCTTAAGGAGGATGCGCATCTCAGGAAGAAACTATAGTCCTTCGAGGGAGGAGCTTCAACCGCAGGCCCCCACGAGGAGCCAGTAGAGGACCAATTCCCCCTCAATCCTTGGCAATCCAGGGCGATCGAGCGCTCCGCCGAGGGGAGTCGGGCCAAGGGGAACCAAGGGGAGAAGGGGAGGGGGAGGGAGACATCCCTCGCCGGCACTCCCCCCGACCCCGGTTGCCCCTTATTCGATCCCCTGGGCCTTCTGGAGCCTGCCGGAGTAGTCGATGTAGACGGACTTCCACTCCGTGTACTCGTCGATGGCGGCCAGGCCCGCCTCACGTCCCCCGTTGCCCGTGTCCTTCACCCCGCCGAAGGGCAGGTGAATCTCGGCCCCGATCGTCCCGTGGTTGATGTAGGTGATCCCCGCTTCTAGATCTTCAATGGCCCGCATCGCCAGGTTGACGTTCCGGGTGAAGATCGAGGAGCTCAACCCGTAGGTGGTGTCGTTGGCCAGGCGGATGGCCTCGTCGTAGTCGCGGGCCTTGACCACGGAGAGCACCGGGCCGAAGATCTCCTCGCGGAAGATGCGCATCTCGGGGGTGACGTCCACGAAGATCGTGGGCTTGTAGAAGTACCCCTTGGCGAGGTCCCCCTCCGTGGCCCGCTCGCCGCCCAGCAAGAGCTTCGCGCCCTCGTTCTTGCCGATTTCCACGTAGGTCTCGATCTTGCGGAGCTGCGACTCGTTGACCACCGGGCCCACCTGGACGCTCGGCTCCAGGCCGTTCCCCAGCCGCAGGGCTTCCGTATCGGCCACGAGCTGCTCGATGAGCTTCTCGTAGACGGGCTCGTGCACGATGAGCCGAGAGCAGGCGGTGCAGCGCTGGCCCGTGGTCCCGAAGGCGCTCCAGACGATCGCGTCGACGGCCAGATCGAGGTCGGCGTCGTCCATGACGATAATGGGGTTCTTCCCGCCCATCTCGAGGTGGACCCGGATGAGCTTCTGGGCGGCCCGGGTGTAGACCTCGCGGCCGACCTCCGTGGAGCCGGTAAACGAGATCATGTCGATCTTCGGGTGTTCGACGAGCGGGCGGCCCGCCTCCTCGCCGTAGCCGAAGACCACGTTCAACGCGCCCGGGGGGAGGCCCGCCTCCTCGAAGATCCGGACGAACTCGTAGGCGGTGCGCGGGCTGTCCTCCGCGGGCTTCCAGACGATCGTGTTCCCCCCAATCAGCGCGGGGAAGATCTTCCAGCTCGGGACGGCGATGGGGAAGTTCCACGGGGTGATCAGCCCGATGCGCCCAATGGGTCTGCGAATGGCAAAACAAGCTTTTAAGGGCAGCTCCGAGGGGGTGGTGTATCCCAAGAGCCTGCGGCCCTCCCCGGCCATGTAGTAGCCCATGTCAATGGCTTCCTGGACGTCCCCGCGGGCTTCGTTTAGGACCTTCCCCATCTCCCGGGTCATGATCCGGGCCAGCTCCTCCTTGCGCTCTTGGATGAGCTCGGCCACCCGGTAGAGAACCTCCCCCCGCTTCGGCGCGGGGGTGCGGCTCCACTCTTGGAAGGCCCGATCGGCCGCCTCGACGGCGGCGTTTACGTCCTCGGGGCCCGATCGGGGGAACTCCCCCAGCACGTCCGAGGGGTCCGCCGGGCTCGTCGAGACGAAGGTCCCCCCGCTTCGGGCGTCTACCCACTCCCCGCCGATGTAGTTCTTGTAGCTCTCCGCCATGGACGTCCCTCCTCGCGGTTCTTTCTTGCTTGCTGTTTCTTTCTGTTGTCGCTTCTTCTGCTGCTTTTGCTGCTTTGCCGTCCCGTCTTGTTTTGCCTTGGTGGGGCTTGGGGCTCCGGTTCCGATGCCCCGCTTCAGGGCACTACTCGGGGGCATTATAGGCGGGGCGCACTCCGGGGGGCAACGCCCGGCGCCGTTGCCGCGGTTGCCGCGGAGGGGCTGTCCGTCTCCCCCCGCGGCAGCGACCTCCCACGCGGCCTCCCGATCGGTTGACGCTGCGCCCCCGGAGCCATAGAATCGCGGAAAACGCTCCAAAGGAGGCGATGGGCGTGCGTTCTACGCGGCCGGGGTGGTTTTCCCCTCGCATTGCTCCCCTTCCCCTCTTGTTCGGTCTCCTCCCCGCGGGTCTTCTTATCGCCGCCGGCGTCCTCCTCGGGGAAGCCCCCTCCGGCGCCGTGCGCGCCTCCGCCTCCCAGCTCCCCGGGGCCGCCTACCGCGAGGGGGAGCTGCTGGTGTGGCTCAAGCCCGGCGTGCCCATCTCGCAATTGACGGCCCGCGTCCCCCGCGCCATGGGCCTGCAGCCCGTAAAGCCGCTCTCCCGGCGGCTCAACATCTGGCTGATGCGCTTCGACCCCCAGGCCATGGCCGACCGGGACGCCCTCTTTCAGGTGCGCACCCTCCCCGAGGTGGTCGCGGCCCAGTTCAACCACTACGTGAAGATCCGCCCCCCGAAGCCGGGGACGCTCCGTGCCTTGGGAGTCCGCCCCCAGCAGAAGCGGGCGACCTTTCCCAACGATCCCCGCTTCGACGAGCAGTGGGCGCTCCACAACACGGGCCAGACCGGGGGCACCCCGGACGCCGACATCGACGCCCCCGAAGCCTGGGACCTCACCACCGGCGGCACCTCGGCCCAGGGGGACGAGATCGTCGTGGCGATCATCGACGGCGGCTTCGACCTCTCTCACCCCGACGTCTCGTACTGGAAGAACACCGCCGAGGTCCCCAACAACGACCTCGACGACGACGGGAACAGGTACGTGGACGACTACGACGGCTGGGACGCCTACGACAGCGACGGAACCCTCCCCTTGGACGACCACGGCACCCACGTGGCGGGCATCGCCGCGGCCGTGGGGAACAACAACACGGGCGTAAGCGGCGTCAACTGGGGCGTGAAGGTGATGCCCATCGCCGGGGCCTCGGGGGTGGAGTCCGTCGTGGTGGAGGCGTACAGCTACGTGCTGGAGATGCGCGCCCGCTACAACGAGACCAACGGGACCGAGGGAGCGT
>JALUUA010000361.1 GCA_027021605.1 Candidatus Bipolaricaulota bacterium
CTCGGTCGGGATTCTGTGGGGTGGGACCTCCTCTCTGGGGAAGGTGGGGGGGATTTGGTCGGAGGTTTCAATCCCTCGGTCGGGATTCTGTGGGGTGGGACGTGTCGGGCCTTGGCTCAGTCGCCCACGCCTGGCCCGTTTCAATCCCTCGGTCGGGATTCTGTGGGGTGGGACCGGGGGCGGTAGGAGTCGGTGCGATGATGGCCGTTGTCGTTTCAATCCCTCGGTCGGGATTCTGTGGGGTGGGACCTCAAGCATGGGAACTTGACCAGAGGGCAGTATGGGGAGTTTCAATCCCTCGGTCGGGATTCTGTGGGGTGGGACCTCCTGGGGCTGCTCCTGCTGCTCCTGCTCCAGGGGGTTTCAATCCCTCGGTCGGGATTCTGTGGGGTGGGACTGTAGAGCGTGCTCTTGCTTCCGCTTGACTTGGAGCGTTTCAATCCCTCGGTCGGGATTCTGTGGGGTGGGACTTGTATCGCTCTCGGAGTAGAGTATCGCCAATTAGTGGGTTTCAATCCCTCGGTCGGGATTCTGTGGGGTGGGACGGGGAGCGCGTTCTCCTGCGCTCCCCCTTTCCCCTGGTTTCAATCCCTCGGTCGGGATTCTGTGGGGTGGGACTTCCCCTCCCACGTGCGGGGGAGAGGAGGCGTGTCAGTTTCAATCCCTCGGTCGGGATTCTGTGGGGTGGGACTGATCGAGTTTCCGGGAGGTCCTCCCCCGGCGGAGGAGTTTCAATCCCTCGGTCGGGATTCTGTGGGGTGGGACCTATCCAACCGCTTCGCGCACGTGAAGTGGGAGGTAGTTTCAATCCCTCGGTCGGGATTCTGTGGGGTGGGACCAGGAAAGGAGAGGGTGCTGACCACCTGACTAAGTGTTTCAATCCCTCGGTCGGGATTCTGTGGGGTGGGACACCGAGATCAGGCCCCGTCTCTGGACGGGGAAGATCTGTTTCAATCCCTGGTATAAACACGAGAGCACCTTTGGGGTATACTACCCCTATATCTTATCAACTTAACTTCTTGAAGGAGGTGCTCTCGTGTCTCTAC
>JALUUA010000362.1 GCA_027021605.1 Candidatus Bipolaricaulota bacterium
GCCTACGACCCCGAGAAGAGCCAGATCGAGTCGAGCATCGCGGCCACGCTCAGCTCCCAGCTCGAGCCGTTCGTCGCCTTCCGCGTGCTCGACGAGACCCGCCTCGAGACCTATCTCAACTACTGGCACTTCGACGAGAAGGAGATCGCGGGCTACGCCGTGATCAGCCCCGTCTCGATGCCCTGGGAGCTGCTGGCCGCGATGGACCGCGTGGTCTTCGAAAAGCGCCAAGCCGCCTACGGCCAGACGGCCGCCCAGCGCTACAACGTCCCCTGGCTGAGCTTGGTCTTGAAGGACCATGCCCAGCTCGTCGTCCAGGCGCTCGAGGAGATGCAGCAGGAGGGCTTCGTGCCCGAGGGCTACGTCACCGTGAACGGGCAAAGCTTTGTGACGCCCGAGGCGGCCCAGGCCCGCTACGAGGCGGCCCTCCGGTGGTTCCAGCAGTACGGGCACCTGGTGATCAGCCAGGGGCCGTACGTGCTGCAGCGCTACGACGCCGAGGCCCAGTTCGCCGAGCTGAAGGCGTTCCGCGACGAGACGTACCCGTTCAAGCCGGGCGACTGGTACTTCGGGCAGCCGACGCTCGTGGAGGTGACGGGGCTGAGGGCGGAGGTCCTCCAGCCCCGCGAGGTGCAGGAGACGCTCCCCATCGGCTGGGAGACGCGCTTCCTGGTGAAGCTCGAGGGGCCGGGGCGGCTCCAGGCCCGCTACGCGCTGCGCGACGCCGCGACGGGCGAGCTGCTCGCCTCCGGCCCGGCCGAGGTCAAGGACGGCTACGCGCTCATCACCCTGCCCGCCGAGCTCACCCGGGGGCTCGTCGAGGGCGGGCTCTACGAGCTGCTGATCGCGGCCAACAGCGACCAGACGGCCGTGGTGACGGAACAGAAGGTCAGCCTGGTCGCCCAGCCCTACGAGCCGCCCAAGGAGGTCGTTGAAAAAGTCGTCGAAAAGAAGGTCGAAGTGCCCGTCGAGAAGGTCGTGGAGAAGCGGGTTGAGGTGCCCGTGATCCCCGTCTGGATGTGGGTCGTGGTCGGGGTGCTGGC
>JALUUA010000363.1 GCA_027021605.1 Candidatus Bipolaricaulota bacterium
TGGCCGATGGGAATAGCCTGCGGGTGATTGACGTCTCCGACCCGACTTCGCCCCAGGAAGTGGGCGCCTACGATATCCCGGCGTCTGTCCTGGGTGTGACGGTCTCGGGCGACTATGCTTACGTGGCCCTTGCGTATGCGGGTCTGCGGGTGGTTGACGTCTCCAACCCGGCCTCGCCCCGAGAGGTGGCCGCCTACGACACACCGGGATATGTCTGGGGCGTGGCGGTCTCGGGCAACTACGCCTACGTGGCCGATGACTATGCGGGCCTAGCGATTTTGCGCTTCTTGTTGATCCGCCTCTACTTGCCCGTGATCCTGCGTGCTCCTCAATGAATTTTGCCGAAGCGGCGTATGGCGGGTGCTGGCGCGACACGGTATCAGGTGGCGTTGAGCACGGGTACAGCAGGAGAGTCCCGACCCCGAGTACGCCGCCAACGTGGCGGACTTGTGCCGATGCGTGCGGGAGGCCGCTTTGGCACCGGAGGTGGTCGTCCTCGTCTTTACGGGCGAGAAGGGATGTTATCGTTGGCCTACACCAGTTCCTTATTGGGGGCCGGTGGCCCCGGCCCCCGCTGGGGATGGCCCAGCGAGCGGGCAAAAATAATCGGCAGTGGCGTATTATTGGCACCCTGAATGCCCTAAAATTCAACAGGTCCTAACGGGTCGTCTGTCCTCTTGTCATGGAAAGGAGGTAAAGAAAAATGATCATGGTTCGTCCGCTTCGGCCTGTCAATCGGCTGTTCGCCTCGGTGTACTTGTACGCGGCAGCGATCCTGTTCGCAGCGTTTGTCATCTGGATCGGGCCAGGCCTGGGGCGGCCCCCGGCGGAGGGGGCTCTGTCCTCCCTGCCGGCGCGCCCCGTGCCGGCCGACCGGGCCGAGCTGGCTCCCTCCCTGCGCGTGGCCTTGTACGAGGCGCTGAGCCGCGACGCGGGGGCCGACTACGCCCTGAACCCCCAAACGGCCTGTGGCCGCAACCCGGCCCACGGCTGGACCGTCTGCTGGGATTCCCGCGGGCTGCGGCTTCGCGGGTTGTCGGGC
>JALUUA010000364.1 GCA_027021605.1 Candidatus Bipolaricaulota bacterium
GTCGAAGCGGTTATAAGCCTTCACGGGCGCGCCGCTGCGCTCCGGCCCGTACTCCGGGAAGGCCTGCGCGTACTTCCCACACTGGAGGGCCGCCGAGGCGAGCACCTTGGAGACGGTGACCGCCCCCTGACCCCCGCGGCCGTGCCAGCGGATCTCGATCGTCATCGCCCTTCCCTCCTCTCCCCTCCCCTTGCCCCTCGGGGGTTCGTCTTCACGGGAGGGGCAGGCCCTCGGCGGGCGGGGCGCGATCGGCTCCGGCGGGAGCGGGGTTTGACCAGCGCATCGATGGCTCGGGCGGCCCGCTTGCCGTGCTCGACGGCCTCCACGACCGTGCCGCCGCCGTTTATGCAGTCCCCGCCCGCGAAGATCCCGGGATGAGAGGTCCGGAAGTGCTCGTCCACCTTCACCACCCCGTTTTCGAGCTCGACCCCCAGGGCTTGGAGGAGGTCGGTGCGGGGCCGTTGGCCGATCGCCCAGATTACGGTGTCGGCAGGGATCGTAAACTCGGTCCCCTCGACGATCTCCGGGCGCGGCCGCCCGTCCTTGGGGTCTTTTACCAAGCGGGTGCGGACGCACTCGACGGCCTCAACGTGCACGTCCCCCAGGAGCTTTACGGGAAGGGTGAGCCACTCGAACCGGACGCCCTCCTCGCGCGCGGCCTCCACCTCGTGGCGGAAGGCGGGCATCTCCGCCTCCGTGCGGCGATACAAGACGGTGACGTGGGGAGCCCCCAAGCGGACGGCCTCGCGGGCGCAGTCGATGGCGGTGTTCCCGCCGCCGACGATCACGACCCGGGGGCCCAAAGGCGGAGGGCTCTTCGCCTTGACCCGCTCGATGAACGCCAGCGAGAGCCAGACGCCCTCTAAGCTCAAAGCCCTCGCCGTCTCCTCCTCGTCCCCGAGGCGGGGGCGAACGTCGCCGTCGAGCCCGACGCCCAGGAAGAGCGCCTCGTGGCGGCGCTCCAGCTCCGCGCGCGGGACGTCCTCGCCGATTCGGGTGTGGAACTCGAAGTGCACCCCCAGCCGCCGGATCGCCTCGACCTCTTGGGGAAGGGGGTCGATCATCTGCTTGTAGGGGGCAACGGCGGTAACGACCAGCCCGCCCGGCCCTTCCCGCGCCTCGTAGACCGTGACCTCGTGCCCGAGCTGGGCCAGCTCCGCCGCGCAGGCGAGCCCCGCGGGCCCCGCCCCGATGACCCCGACGCTTAAGGGGTTCTTGGGCTTCTTGCGCAGCGGATGGACCACGGCCTTTTCCGCAAAGGCCCGATCCGTGGCGTAGCGCTGCAGGCGGCCGATGGCCACCGCCCGCCTGCCCTCGTGAACCAGCACGCAGGCCCCCTCGCACAGCTCCTCGACGGGGCAGACGCGGGCGCAGGTGCCCCCCAACGCGTTGGCCTCGAAGATCGTCTCCGCGGCGTCCAGCGGGCGGCCCTCCCGGATCTCCCGGATGAACTTCGGGATGTCGATGTGGGTGGGGCAGGCCGCGATGCAGGGGGCGGGTCTTCCCCTCCCCTCCCTTCCGCCCCTTCCGCACTCCAGGCAGCGGGAGGCTTCCAAGACGGCCTCCTCCTCCGAGAGGGGTGGGCGGATCTCCCGGTAGAGGTCTGCGGCGGCTGCGGCTGGCGGCATGGCCTCCCTCCTCCGCTTTGCTCGGGGGTCGCCCGCGGCCCCCGGAGGGTAACCGCTAGCGATCACCGCTCACAGTGGCCATTCTATGCGGACTTCCGCCGCCTGTCGGTAAGAAGCCTCACGGGGAAGTGTTGGCTTTCTCACACCCCCGCAGCAGCCACGCCCCCCACTCCGCCACCCCCTCCCCGGTGCGGCAGGAGACCTCAAACAGAGGGGCCTCCGTAAGCGCCCTCACGTGCCGTACGAACTCGGGGCGGTCGAACCCGGAAAGCCCCATGAGGTCGATCTTGTTGAGGACAACGGCGTCGCTCTTGGCGAAGATCTCCGGGTACTTCCGGGGCTTGTCGTGCCCCTCGGCGGCGCTCACCAGGCAGACCGTGAGGTCCTCGCCCAAGTCCCAGTGGGTGGGACAGATGAGATTGCCGACGTTCTCGATGAGGAGCAAATCTAAGTTCTCTAAGTTGATCTGATGGAGGGCCTGCTCGACCATGGAGGCGTCCAGGTGGCACTGGCCGCCCGTGTTGATCTGGACCGCGTCGTGGGCGCCGGCTTCCAGCACTCGTTCGGCGTCCAGGCTGCCCGCGATGTCCCCCTCCAGCACGCCCACCCGCGCTCGGCCCCTAAGGCGCTCGATCGTCCGCGCGATGAGCGAGGTCTTCCCCGCCCCCGGCGAGCCGATCACGTTGACCACAAACACCCCTGCAGCTCGAAATCTCCGACGCAGGGACTCGGCCACCGCGTCGTTGCCCGCCAGCGCGCTCTGCAAGACCTTGACGACCTTAACCCGGTGGGCTTCTCCCCCGCTCATACTTCCACCTCGATGTCCTCGACCCGCAGCTCGTCCCCCGCGTCCACGAGCTTCCCCAGCCGACCGCACCCGGGGCAGCGCCAGTCACCGACCGAGGGGGCGTAGTCCGCATCGCATTCATGGCAGCGAAAGCGCATGGGCTCCCGGCGAAATCGCAGCTCCGCGCCGGAGGCCAAGCCCTCCCAACCCGCCAAGCGCTCGAAGTGGAACCGCAGCGCCCCTTCGTTGATGTGGGAGTTCTCCCCCAGCGCGAGGTGCACCGCTAGGACCCTTCGGGCCCCGGCCTTTCGGGCCTCGGCCTCCACGAGCTGTAGGAGCTGCGCCGCAACGGCTAGCTCATGCACGCAGATCCCTCCGGATCGATTCTACCGCCCGGGGGATGGCTTGGGCGACCTCCGGCGTCGGGTCCGCGCCCGGCGCGAAGCAGCGCCCCTCGATCCCGTAGACGAGGAGGCGCGGGGGCAGCTTCCCCAAGGCGCGGGCCAGCTCGATCGCCTCCGCCAGTCCGATTCCGTGGGTGGAGAGGCCCCACTCGAGGGTCGCGGGCAAGGGGGTGGAGTGGGCCTCGAAGCGCCTCACGGTGCCCGGAGGGGCCCCCGAGCGCATCGCGTCTATGACGACGACGGGGGCGTATCCCTCCCACAGGGCGAGGAGGGCCGTGGGGTCCCCCTCGTGCTCGCGGATCTCGGTGTCCGGGGGCGTCAAATCGCGGAGACGGCGGGCGACGAGGAGCCCCACCGCGTCGTCCCCTTGGGCAGAGCTGCCCAGGCCGATTACGAGCCCTCGGGTCATGGATGGGGGGACGGCCTCTCCGCCTCCGCCACAAGCACCAGCCGCGGGGCCTCCCAGCTCCAGGGGTCCCCCTGAAGAGTGCCGTAGCGGCCGAGCACCTTGAGGCCCGCCTGCGAAAAGAGTTCGATCAGCTCGCGCAGGGTGAAGAGTCGAAGGGAGCTCGTGTACTCCTTGCGGCGGCCGTCCGGGTAGACTTTCACCCAACGAGTCTCGATGCGGTCCCGCTCTGCGATGAAGGCGCGCTCCTCCAAAGCCAAAAAGTCGGGGAACTCGTGCCAGTCGTGAGCCTGAAAGCGGCGGACGAGCCCGTCGCGGTTGGCCATCTCCAGCAGGAAGCGTCCGCCCGGCTTGAGACTCCTGCGGACCTCTTGGAGCACCCGGAGGTGATCGCTCTCGTCCTCGAAGTAGCCAAAGCTCGTAAAGAGGTTTACCACGGCGTCGAATGCCTCCTTAAAGGGGAGCGCCCGCATATCCCCTTGCACGAACCGGACCTCAAGCCCTCGTTCAGCGGCCTTAGCACGCCCCCGCTTCAGGTAGGCAGACGAGAGGTCGAGGCCCACGACGCGGAAGCCCCGCTGAGCCAAGGGCAGCGCGAATCGTCCGGACCCGCAGGCCAGATCCAAAATCCGCGCACCGGGCTCGATTCCCAGAAGCTCGATGAGGGGATCGCAGAACTCCTCGGCCCGCTGCCAGGCTTTCTCTGAGAACATCACCTCGCCCATCTCCTCGTCAAAGAAGCGCTCCCACCACTCCTCGGGCATGAGCGTCCTCCTGCTTGAGTAGGGTTGAGGCATTGTACCTCTACTGCATGGGTGATTCTACCGACTTCGTTGCTTTCGGAAGCGGGAGGGACCTTGGCTCCCCTCCGCCGTGCTCCCGCCGGGGCCGATGATTCGCTTCGAGGGGCTTTGCGGAGATGGGGTTGGAGGCTTGACAAGCCGGCAAAGCGTGGCTAGACTATGAACTGCCGTGCGCCCGTAGCTCAGTGGATAGAGCGCTGGCCTCCGGAGCCAGAGGTCGCAGGTTCAAATCCTGCCGGGCGTACCACCTCCGTTATAGCTTTGCGACCTGAACGATCCCCCGTCTCCTCAGCTCTTCCGTTTGTCCCTCTGAGTAGCCCAGCTCCTGCAGGATCTCCCGGGTGTGCTCCCCTAATCGGGGCGGATGGCAACGCAGCGAGGGCGGGGTCCGCTCCAGGTGCAGAGGGGATCCCAGGGTGGGAACTTCCCCCATCGTTGGGTGCTGGAGGCTCTGTACCATGCCCCGAGCCCGCAGCGGGGGCAGCTCCCAAATCGCGGCCAAGTCGTTCACCGGCGTGGCCGGGACGTCGTGCTCCTTTAAGATTGCAAGCCACTCCTTCAGGGGCTTTTGGCGGAAAACCTCGACGAGCAGGCCCTCCAGCTCCGTGCGGTTTTGGACGCGGGCCGCGTTGTCCGCAAAGCGTGGGTCATCTGCCCACTCCGGATGCCCCACTGCCCGGCAGAAGCGCTCCCAGATCGCTTGGCTCCCGACCGCGACCACCAAATATTTCCCGTCGAGGGTGGGGAAGGCCTGGTAGGGCACGATCGTGGGGTGGCGGGAGCCGAGGCGCCGCGGCGGCTCCCCCGTGGCCCAGTAGTACTGGGCCATATACGTCAACGAGGCCACCCCGCAGTCGAGCATGGCCATATCAATGCGCTGCCCCCGTCCCGTGCGCTCCCGCGCCCAGAGGGCCGCCAGCACCGCCTGGACGGCGTAGTGGGCCGTGAAGAGATCGACGATGGCGACCCCGATGCGCACCGGCTCGCCCCCCTCCTCCCCCGTGATGCTCATCCAGCCCGACTCCGCCTGGAGGGCGATGTCGTACGCGGGCCGCTCCGCCCAAGGACTTTGACGTCCGTAGCCCGTAATCGAGCACCAGATCAGCTGGGGGTTCTCCCG
>JALUUA010000365.1 GCA_027021605.1 Candidatus Bipolaricaulota bacterium
TCGGCCTGGGGACTGCCCACATAGTCGAAGAGGCTGTAGGAGCGCCCCGTGAGGTCCTCGAAGTGTCGCATGACCTCGGAGACGATCTCCGGCGTGCGCAGGTAGAACGGATTGGCGGCTTCCCTGGCCTGGAAGAAGACGTCCGGGTTCTGAGCCGTGCCCCTGAGCACGGGACGTTCGGGATTCAGGGCCCGCTCGCGGTGCTCGCGAATGCGATCCTCCGAGAGCATCGCGCGGATGTCCTCGGGCTCGAGGGCCTCGATCTCATTGACCTCGTGGGAGGTGCGGAACCCGTCGAAGAAGTGCAGGAAAGGGACCCTGGATTCCAGGGTCGCCGCCTGGGCGATCAGGGCGAAATCATGGGCTTCCTGGACGGAAGCGGCGCAGAGCATGGCCCAGCCCGTGCCGCGCACGGCCATCACGTCGCTGTGATCCCCGAAGATGCTCAAGGCATGCGTGGCCACCGAACGGGCGGCGACGTGGAAGACCGTGGGGGTCAGTTCCCCCGCGATCTTGAACATGTTGGGGATCATCAGGAGCAGGCCCTGGGAGGCGGTGAACGTGGTGGTGAGCGCCCCCGCCTGGAGGGACCCGTGGACGGCGCCCGCCGCACCGCCCTCGCTCTGCATCTCGATCACCTCGGGAACCGTTCCCCAGAGGTTCTTTCTCCCCGCCGCCGACCAGGCGTCGGCCAGCTCTCCCATGGGGGATGCGGGAGTGATCGGGTAGATGGCAATGACCTCGTTGGTCATGTGGGCGACCAGGGCCGCCGCCTCGTTTCCGTCCACGCTCAGCCGGGGCCGCGTCTTCTTCTCTTCCAAGAGACTTCCTCCTCTCTGGATCGATCTGGCTCAGGAATGCGAGGAAGCAATCGCCGGGCCACGCCTGGCGGCCGGGAGGGAAAACACAGTCGGAGACGATAATATGGATCCGCTGGCACCGGGAGAGCAAGCTGCGGGCGCCCGACCCTCGAAGTGGGGAAAATCTCCCCCGGGAGGCCCTCTCCGAGGGATCCTTCCCGGAACGAAGACCC
>JALUUA010000366.1 GCA_027021605.1 Candidatus Bipolaricaulota bacterium
AGGGCCTCGCGCACGTCGTCGAGCTTGAAGGGCTTGATGATGGCCTCGATCTTCTTCATCTGCTGCTCCCTTCGTTCCTGCGAGAGAGGCACCGCATTGCGTCCGGCAGTTTAGCAGAAGCCACAGTTTCGGTTTGCGGTTTGCAGTCTGCGGTCCGCAGCATGCAGCCTGCGGCGGCAGAGGCGGGAGACGGGGGTCGGGAGACGAGGGTCGGTGCGCCATCTGAGTGTGGGAGCGGCTTCCAGCCGCGATTCCTCAGCTCAGCATGGTCGCGGCAAGATGCCGCTCCCACAAGAGGAGAGGGCCGGTCGGGGCTGGAAGCCCCTCCCACAATCGGTGGGCCTCTTTCCCGTCTCCCGTAACCCGTCTCCCGTCCACTCGCACGAATGTGGGAGCGGCTTCCAGCCGCGACCGCAAAGCCAGGTTACAGGCTACAGGTTACAGGTTGTGGTTCACGGCCCACGCCGCAACCCGTCACCCGTTACCCGTCTCCCGTCTCCCGTCAACCGTCACCTGTCACCCGCCTCCCGCGCCTCCTCTTTTTCTGATGCCTGATGCCGGATACCTGATGCCCGGTAGCCGGGGATCACTCCCACCCCCCGCGGCCATAGCCGGAGGTGATGGGATAGCGCCGGTCCTTGCCGAAGGCCCGGCGCGTGATCCGCACGCCGGGCGGGGCCTGGCGGCGCTTGTACTCGGCGCGGTCGACCATGCGCGCCACGCGCAGCACGGTCTCGCGGTCGAAGCCGGCGGCGACGATCTCGTCCACCGGCTGGTCCTCCTCGACGAAGCGCTGCAGGATGGGGTCGAGCACCTCGTAGGGCGGCAGGGCATCGGTGTCCTTCTGGTCCGGCGCGAGCTCGGCCGAGGGCGGGCGCTCGAGGACGCGCTCGGGGATGACGGGCCCGCGGCGGTTGCGCAGGCGGGCGAGCTCGTAGACGCGCGTCTTGAACACGTCCTTGATGGGCGCGAAGCCGCCCGCCATGTCGCCGTAGAGCGTGGCGTAGCCGACCGCCATCTCGCTCTTGTTGCC
>JALUUA010000367.1 GCA_027021605.1 Candidatus Bipolaricaulota bacterium
CTGCTCCAACTCTTCTGTGCTGAGATACTGCCGCACGCGCCCGTCGGCTTGGAGAAGCTCTTTGAGGTGCTTGCCGGAGCGCTCCCCCTCCAGCGCTTTCTCCCGGAGGAGTTCGTGGGCCTCCTTGCGGCTCATCCCCTTGTCGATGAGCGCAAGCAGCACGGCCTGGGAGAAGATCGCCCCCCGGGAGAGTTCGAGATTTTGCCGCATGCGCTCCGCGTCCACGTGGAGGTTCTCTATAACCCCGCGCATCCTGACGAGCATGTAGTGCAGCGCGAGGAAGCTGTCGGGGATCACGACGCGCTCCACGGACGAGCGCGTGAGGTCTTGCTCGTGCCAGACGGGCATGTTTTCCAAGGCGGCCAGGGCGTTCACCCGCACGATCCGCGCCAGCCCGGAGAGCGTCTCCGAGGTCGAGGGGTTCTGCTTGTGGGGCATGGACGACGACCCGTGGGGCCGCCCCTCGCGTACCTCCCCCAATTCCGTGCGGTGCAGGTTTCGGATTTCGGTGGCCATCTTCTCCAGCGTCCCGGCGGTGATCGCCAGCGCCGTGAGCACCTGGGCGTGGCGGTCCCGCTGGAGGGCTTGGTTCGTGACGGGCGCGGGCTTCAAACCCAGTCGGGCGCAGACGATCTCCTCCACGCGGGGGTCCACGTTGGCGTACGTCCCCACGGACCCCGAGATCTTGCCCACCGAGATGGCGTCCCGGGCGGCCTCCAGGCGCCCCCGATCCCGCTGCAGCTCGGCGTACCACAGCAAGAGCTTGAGCCCGAAGGTGAGGGGCTCGGCGTGCATCCCGTGGGTGCGGCCCACCATCACGGTGTGCTTGTGCTCTTGGGCCCGCCGTCCCACAACACCCGCGAGCTTGTCCAGCTCTTCCAGGAGGAGATCGAGCCCCCGCGCCATGGCGAGCGAGCGGGCCGTGTCCACCACGTCGTAGGACGTGAGCCCCCGGTGCAAAAAACGCCCCTCCGGCCCCACCTTCTCCTCGAGCATCCGCACGAACGCGAGGACGTCGTGCCCGATTTCGCGCTCGATCGCCTGGGCTCTCTCCACGTCGCGCTCCGTCAGCTCGGAGAGCCTCTCCCGGACGGTGCGGGCGGCCTCCTTGGGGATCTGGCCCAGCTCCGCCTGGGCCTCGACGACGGCAAGCTCGACCTCGAGCCAGCGCTCGTACTGCGCCCGCTCGGTCCACAGCTCCTTCATCGGCGGGAGGGAGTAGCGCTCGATCATCTCCGTTCACCCGGGGAGTCAGGGTAGCGCAAATACCCCTCGATCACCACGTCGGGGCCCCGTTGCCTCACCTCGACATCGCTCAGGGAGAGGGCCTCGGCCATGCGCGCGACGCCCCTTCCCGCCAGGGGCGTGGGAGCCTCTCGGCCCCCTACGAGCTTCGGGGCGACGAACGCGACGACCTTGTCCACCAGCCCCTGCTCCACGAAGGAGGCCGCTACCGTGGGCCCTCCCTCCACGAGCAGGCTGTCCCACGCCCGCTCCCCCATGCGCCGGAGCAGGGCCGGGAGATCCACGCGCCCCTCCGGGCCGGGGGGAAGCCTCCAGATCTCGATGGGGGGGGAAGCGTCCAGCTCCTTGAGGGCCCGTTCGTGTTCGGGGGACATCTCGACCGTGGCGATCACGGTGGGCGCTTCGCTCTCCACCCTGAGGATCTTTGAGTGAGGAGGGATGCGCCCCCGGGAGTCGAGCACGATCCTTGCGGGGTCCGGCCCCTCACATCGCCTCACGGTGAGTTGGGGGTCGTCGTGAAGGACGGTCCCGATCCCCACGAGCACGGCGGCGTAGCGGGCCCGCAGCCTGTGGGCATATCGCCGGGATGCCTCCGAGGAGATCCACCGGGAGTCGCCCGTGACGGTGGCGACCTTCCCGTCGAGGGTCATCGCGTACTTGAGGGTCACAAAGGGGAGCCCCGTGCGGGCGTACTTGACCCGGATCTCGTTGAGCTTTTGGGCCTCGCGCTCCAAGACGCCCTCGACGACCTCGAGGCCCGCTTCCCTCAGCTGCTGGATGCCGCGGCCGTCGATTTGGGGGGTGGGATCGCGCGTGGCCACCACCACCCGGCGGATGCCCGCCTCGAGGATCGCCTCCACGCAGGGCGGGGTGCGCTTGCCCTCGTACCGAACGCAGGGCTCCCAGTTCACGTAGAGTTCGGCCCCTTCCGCTTGGGCCCCGGCCCGCTTAAGCGCCAGCGCCTCGGCGTGTGGGCCCCCGAAGCGCTCGTGATGGGCTTCCGCGACGACGCGATCGCCCCGGACGACGACGGCCCCCACCAGGGGGTTGGGGTTCGTGCGCCCCCAGCCCCGCTCGGCCAGCGCCAGCGCCCGGCGCATGAAATGCTCGTCCCGCTCCCGCTCTTGCTCTCGCTCTCGACCCCCGACCATCCCCCCGCAGAATAGGCGCCCGTCTACGCCGTTGCAAGGGGTCTGTTAGTTGGTCGAGGCCCCGTCGAACTCCTTCTCCTCGAGGGAGGCCCGCTCGATCAGCTTGGGTAGATCGACGATCTCGATGTGATAGCGCTGCTTTTCTAAAAGCCCCTCGGCCTCGAAGCGGTTGAGGAGCATGGTGACGTTCTCGCGGGTTCCGCCCACCAGCTCGGCGATCTCCTGGTGGGTGACCTTGAAGGCGATCTCCCAGCGGTTGCCCCTTCTCCGCCGGCCGTGGCGGCGAATCAAATACAAAAGCGTTCGCGCAAGGCGCGTCTCTAAGTCCTTAAAGACCATCTCCTTCAGGCGCTCCTGGACCTCGGCCATGCGCCAGAGGAAGAGCTGCAACAGCCCGATCATCAGCGGGGCGTTCTCCCGATCCCGGGCTCGGGCCCGCAGCCGCTCCCGCTCGATGACCCAACAGACCGTATCTTCCAGCGCTTCCGCGCTCGAGTCGCGGTGCTCCTCCCCCACGAGGGCCATCTCCCCAAAGAGGGACCCCGGACCCAGCACGGCGAGCGTCAGGCGCTTCCCGCTCTCGTCCAGGTGGTAGAGCTTCACCCTTCCCGAGCGGACGTAGTAGGCAGCCGTGTCCTGCTGGCAGGGGCCGTAGATGACCTCCCCCTCCTCGTAGAAGGCTTCCGAGCAGAACGAGGCCAGTTGTCCTTCGAGGGACTCTCGGGTGCCCTGGTTCCCGCCGTTCTTCATACCTGCCTCCCTTTTTTCGGTTCTCATCCTTCTCCTTCGCGCTTCTTCGCGCTCGCGGTCAACCTCCCCGCCCCTCCCCCTCACGGGATTCACTTGCCTTAGGGATAACACGGCTTGGGGAGCGCGATCTGTGATCCGGGTAACCGTGAAATCCCGTGTGGATCGCAAACGTGTGATCTTCGTCACCTGTCGGGGTGCTCCGAGGGCCCCCACCCGCAGACCCTTGCGGTTGGAGCCCGAGCGCGGGCGCGGTAGCCTGGCCGACAGCGAAGTCCCAAGGAGGTCTCGTTCGTGAAAACGGAGGAGAAGGCGGGAAACCCCTTCGGAGGCCCGCTCCTTTGGGAGCGGGTGGAGGTGGCCTGTGGGGAGGTGCTCTGTCGGCCGGGCGAGCCCGCGGACGCGCTCTACCTCGTCCGCTCCGGCCGCGTGGAGCTGTGGCACGGGGACGGGCGTGACCGTGGGAATGGCAATGGAAATGGGAATGGGGATGGAAACGGGGACGGAAACGGAAGCGGTGGAGCCCCTGGGGCGGGGCCGTTCCCAGGACGAGGGCGAAGGCGGGTGGTCGGGCCCGGGGAGTTCTTCGGGGAGGTGGACCTCGGGCACACGTCGCGGGCGGGGCTCACCTACACCGCGCGGGCCCTGGAGGACTCCACCCTGCTGCGCATCGACGGCCGGGGGTTGCTCCAAAGGCTGAGGCAACGTCGCGGGCGTGAGGGGGAGCCCTTGCGCTTGAAGCGACTCCTCGGCTGCGGCGACCGGCTCCTGTTTCTCTGCTGAGCGAAAAGCCCGGTGAAATAGAAGAAAAGAAAAAGAAAAGAAGGGGATCAACGCCCGTGCCGGTTCGAGGAATCGGCCCGGGCGCGCAGGGCTTCTTTAAGCTCCTCGATCTCGCTGCAGAAGAGCGGGGCTTTGAGCAGCTCCTTCACCTTGCGGTAGGCGTGCATCACGGTGGAGTGGTCGCGGCGACCGAACGCCTGTCCGATGGCGGGGAAGGAGCTGTGGGTGAGCTCGCGGGCCAGGTAGATGGCGACGTGCCGGGCTTGGGCGATCCGGCGCTCCCGGCTGCTCCCCTCCAGGTCGCCGACGGTGACCTCGTAGCGACGGGCGACCTCCTGTTTGATTGTCTCGATGTCCAAGGCGGGCTCGCCGTCGTCGGGGGGGTCTTGGGGGAGGACCTCCTCGAGGAGCTCGGGCCGGGGGATCTGGCCCTGGAGGTCCGCGTAGGCCGCGGCGCGGATGAGCGCCCCCTCCAGCGCCCGCACGCTGGAGGTGACCCTCCGGGCGATCAGCTCCAGGACGTCGTTGTCGAGGATGAGCCCCATCTCCTTCGCTTTGGCCCTTAGGATCGCCAGCCGGGTCTCGTAGTTGGGCGGCTGGATATCCGCGACCAACCCCCAGCGGAACCGGGAGACGAGCCGCTCCTGGAGGTGGGAGAGCTCCTCCGGGGGGCGGTCGCTGCTGAGCACGATCTGTCGGCCCTTCTCGTAGAGCTCGTTGAAGGTGTGGAAGAGCTCCTCCTGGGTGCCCTCCTTGTCCTTGAAGAAGTGGACGTCGTCGATGAGGAGGATGTCCACGGTTCGGTACTTGCGGCGGAAGCGCTCCATGCGGTTCTGGCGGATGGCGTGGATGAGCTCGATGGCGAAGCGCTCGGAGGTGATGTAGATCACCCGGAGCCAGGGCTGCGCCCGCAGCACCTCGTTGCCGATGGCGTGAAGCAAGTGCGTTTTCCCCAAGCCGACTTTCCCGTAGAGGAAGAGGGGGTTATACGCTTGGCCGGGGGAGTCGGCCACGGCCTGGCAGGCCGCACACGCCAGGAGGTTCCCGTCGCCCTTGACGAAGCGCTCGAAGGTGTACTCGGGCTTGAGGGCAGAGGATTCGCTCTCCGCTGTGTGTGAGGTGCCTACGACGGCCATGATCGCTCCTCCCACTGCTCCGCGGGAGACCGGGGGGTACCGGTCCCTGCTGCTTAATGCGCTTCTC
>JALUUA010000368.1 GCA_027021605.1 Candidatus Bipolaricaulota bacterium
GCCGTGATGTTCTTGATCGAGGGCGGATAGGGGACGGCCATTATCCGGGCACGTTTATGGTGACAATGGGGCTTCCCTTGGGATGCTCTTCGGGGATGGACTCGCCGTGCTTGAGCGCGTCCTCGATCCACGCCTCCGCGGCCTCTTGAACGTTCTTGAGGGCCTCCTCCACGGTGTAGCCCCAGCTGCGACACCCGCGGAGCGCCGGAATGTACGCGTGATACGCCCGCGTGCCGTCGGGGAAGGCGTCCTCCTCCACGACGACCCGATAGCTGTACGAGCGAATCTTGATCGCCATCCCGCTCCTCCTCCCCCTTAAGCTCTTCGTGGGGTTCCCATAGATGCGAGGGGCTCAAAGCGGGCGATGAAGTGTCGCAGGGGGCCCTCTCCCTCCACGAGCCGAAAGCCCCGCAGCTCCTCCCGCCGCTCTGCGATCGCACCCAGGGCCTCGGCCACGGTTTGCAGGTGCTCGTCCGTGTAGACCCGGCGGGGGATCGCCAGGCGCACCAGCTCCAGCTCGGGGTAGACCGTCTCGCCCGTCTTGGGGTCCGTGCGGGCGAACATGACGCTCCCGATCTCCACCGCCCGCACGGCCGCCTCCCGGTAGAGCTCCACCACGAGGGCCTGGGCGGGGAACTCCCGCTGGGGGATGTGGGGCAAGAAGCCCTTGGCGTCCACGTAGACGGCGTGTCCGCCCACGGGCTCGACGATGGGCACGCCCCGCTCCCGAATCCGCTCCCCGAGCCTGCGCACCTGGGAGATGCGGTCGTGCAGATACTGAATATCCAGCACCTCGCGGAGCCCCTGGGCCAGGGCGGCCAGGTCCCGCCCCGCCTGCCCCCCGTAGGTGGGAAAGCCCTCCATTAAGATGAGCCGCTCCATGCACCTCTCGTACAGGCCCCGGTCCCGCAGCGCGATGAGGCCCCCGATGTTCACGAGCCCATCCTTCTTGGCGCTGATCGTGCACCCGTCGGCGTAGGAGAACATCTCGCGGACGATCTCGGGGATCGACTTTTCGCGGTAGCCG
>JALUUA010000369.1 GCA_027021605.1 Candidatus Bipolaricaulota bacterium
TGGGTACGGAGAAGGGCGCGCAGCTCCGCGTCCCAAGCGGGGGACTCCGGCCCCTGCTCGTGGGCGATCGAGTCCAAAGCGTCCCAGTACGCGAAGAGAAACGCCCTCTGCCCCGCCTCCAACGACGCGAGGATCTCCCGGACCCGAACGGCCATGTCGGCCGCGGTGTAGAAGGGGACGAGCGTCGTGCCCGCCCGGTCCGTGGGGCTGAGCATCCGCGAGAGGCCGCTCCTCACGTATGCCTTGGGGATCAGCACGTAGGAGCGCACCCCCTGCGCATGGAGCCGCTCGTGGATCGTGGGAACCCCCAGAAGCCTGCGGGGGGAGAGGCCCATCTTCAACAATCTGTCCCCCTCGGGATCGGCTGCGGGCTTCAAGCGCAGGACGTTCGCGATCAGCCCCACCTCCCTCAAGAACAGCCGGTAGCCCACCAAGCCGTGCTCGCGGGGCGGGAGCGCCGTGTGGAGCGTCGCGAGGGTGACCGCCGTCGTCGAGGGGAAGACGCTCGTAAGGGGCACCCAGCACTCCGCCTTCATCTCCATCTCCGACCCCTCCCCAGGGCCGGGGGAGCGCTCGAGAAAGCGCATTAATTGTCTATAGCCCAGGGCGTCCACCAGGAGCAGCACGACGGCCTGCACTTCCCGTTTGCGGGGCAGGAGCCCCTCGGGCAGGGGCGGGTGGAGCGGGGGCACCCCCAAAGCGTCGAGCACGGTGTTCGCCAGGTTCAGGAGCGAGTAGCGCGGGAAGTGGGGGAGGACGAACGCCTCCGGCAGGTCGAGGCCCGGAAAGCGATGGGCTCGGAGTTCTTGTTCGATCCCGCTGGGGTTGGGTTGAGGGGCCATCGTTCTCAGCCGCGGATCCAGCGTCCGATCTCCCGAAGCGAGAGGGACTTTCCGTACATTAAAATACCGACCTCGAAGATCTTGCCTGCCAAGCGCACCATGAGGACCGTGGAGAGGAGGAGCACGAGGAAGCTCGTGAGCACCTCCCAGGGGGGCACCTCCGTACGGGCCATCCGCAGCATC
>JALUUA010000370.1 GCA_027021605.1 Candidatus Bipolaricaulota bacterium
AACGGTCCTTACGGCGATCTTCCTCACGGGTGTGTTGCTCGTCCCCGTGGGAGCGACGGCGGACTACACCGATCTGGAGAAGAAGGTCGAGGAGCTTACGGCCGACGTCCAAGAGCTGGAAGGGCTTGTCAAGGACCTCGCCTTCCAGGTCCAGCAGACGCAGGCGGTCTCCACCATCGTCAAGGAGGTCTCCTTTGAGCTCAAGAAGCTGGAGAGCTCCGTGAAGGACCTCCAGGCGATGGACGAGAAGGTCGACGCCCTCCAGCCCCGCATCCTCACGATCGAGGGGACGATCCAGGGCCTGGCCGCCAGCACCAACGAGAAGCTGGGCGCGCTCCAGGGCCGGGTCTTCGACCTCGAGACCTCCGTCCAGGGGTTGGACGCCCGGCTCAAGACCGTCGAGGGCAAGATGCGCGATCTGTTCGCCCTCGAGGACCGGGTCAAGGACCTCGAGCAGGGGCTCAAGGAGCTGTACGCCAAGGTCGAGCAGCTGGCCAAGATGCCCGGCCGACCCCCCAAGGACGCCAAAGACGGCGCACAGATCCAGAGGCAGATCGAAAAGCAGATCGAGTCCCTCCGCATGGAGCTGATGGGCCAGATCTACGACCTCTCCGAGGAGATCGAGGCCCTCAAGGCCGAGGTCGCCGCGCTGCCCTTCGGCCGGATTCAGGGCCAGATCGAGGACCTCAGCGGCCAGATCGGGCGCAACCGCAGCCGGATCACGACGCTGGAGGTCGAGAAGGCCGGCGTGGAGGAGGTCGACGCGCTGCGGGCCAAGATGGTCCAGATGGAGCAGGAATTCCAGGCCCAGCTCCAAGAGGCCCAGGCCAAGTCCCAGACCAACATGATCCTCGCCGGACTGGGCATCGCCGTCGGCCTGGTCGCCCTGGCCAGCCTCTTCGGCGTCTTTTAACGCGATCGCTAACGGTACGTACGGACGAACCCTAACTCCTCAACGGATGGCCCTCCCGGTCATGGCCTCCTCGCCGGGAGGGTTTTCTATTGGGGGCACCGAGGCTTAGCCTCCGAGCGAACCCTTGGGATTCCGGGGGCCGGCGGGGTTCGGGGCGCACCGGGGCTTGGCCCCCGATTACTTCCGCCCGCAGCAGTGCTTGTACTTCTTCCCCGAGCCGCAGGGGCAGGGGTCGTTCCGCCCTACCTTCTCGACGTGACGGGGCTTCGGCTTGGCCGCCGCGGCCGCGGCGACGGCGGCGGTGGTCGCGGTGGGAGCCGGTCCCCCCGCCCCTAACCCTGCTCCTGCCCCCGTGCCCGCTCCCGAACCGGCGGCTGCGGCCAGGGCGTCTACCGTCTCGTGCTCGTAGCGCAGGCCCCCCAGCCCCAGACCGGAGGTCGCGGAAACGCCCACGGGAGCGGCCTCCATCCGGATGATGGGCTTCACCAGGTAGTTGATGATCTGCTCCTCCACCCGGGCGAGCATCTCCTGGAACATCTGGAACGACTCCCGGGTGAACTCCACCAGGGGGTCGCGCCCTTGGTAGGCCCGCCAGCCGATCCCCTCCCGCAAGTCGTCCAGGGCGTAGAGGTGCTGCCGCCAGCTCTCGTCCAGGATGTTGAGGATCATCCAGCGGGCCACCCGGTGGAACTGGGTCCCCAAGCGCTCCACCTGGGCGCGGTAGTTCGCCTCCACGAGCTCGTAGATCTTCTCCCGCAGCTCGGGGAGCCTTACGCTTTCGGGGTCCTTCAGCTCCTCCCGCCAGGGGACGCTCTGGAAGCCCCGCAGCTCCTTCTGAAGCCCCTCGAGGTCCCACTCGTAGGGGCGGTTCTCGTCGGGACAGTAGCGCGCCAGAAGCGCGTCCGTGTAGCTCGCGAAGAGTTCGCGCATGTACGCGTCCAAGTCCTCCTGGACCCGGGCGGGGTCCTCGTTCCGTCCCAGCAGGAAGCGATTTCTCAGGGCGTAGACGGCCTCGCGCTGGCGGGCCATCACCGCGTCGTACTCCAACAGCCGCTTGCGGATCGTGAAGTTGTGGGCTTCGACCCGCTGCTGGGCGGTCCGGATCGCCTTGGTGAGCATCTGGTGCTCGATCCCCTGCCCCTCCTCGAGCCCCTTGAGCGCCCACTGGACGAGCTTCTGGTCCCCGAAGAGCCGGAAGAGGTCGTCCTCCAAGGAGACGAAGAACTGGGAGGAGCCGGGGTCGCCCTGGCGGCCCGCCCGGCCCCGGAGCTGGTCGTCGATGCGGCGGGACTCGTGACGCTGCGCCCCGATCACGTGGAGCCCCCCCAGCCGCACGACCTCCTCGTGCTCCTTCGCGCACTCCGCGCGCTTCTTTTCTAGAATTGCCTCGTAGCGCTTCTCCCACTCCGCGCGGGCCCTCTCGAACTCCCCTTGCGTCTTGAAGTCCCGCGGGTTGGGCGGAGGGCCCGCCTCCTCCCGGGCGAGCAGCTCGGGGTTCCCGCCCAGCAGGATGTCCACGCCGCGCCCGGCCATGTTCGTGGCGACCGTGACGGCCCCCTTCCGCCCCGCCTGGGCGATGATCATCGCTTCCTTCTCGTGGTGCTTGGCGTTCAAGACGTTGTGGGGAATCCCGCGGCGCTTAAGCAGCTTGCTCAGGTGCTCCGAGCGCTCGATGGAGTTCGTCCCGATGAGCACGGGTCGGCCCTGCTTGTGGAGCCGCTCGACCTCCTCGGCGATCGCCCGCATCTTCTCCTTCTCCGTGCGGAACAGCACGTCGGGGAGGTCCTCGCGGATCATCGGCTTGTGGGTGGGGATCACCACCACCTCGAGGCCGTAGATCTCCTTGAACTCCTCTTCCTCCGTCTTGGCGGTCCCCGTCATCCCCGCAAGGCCCTTGTAGAGCTTGAAGTAATGCTGCAGGGTCACCTGGGCCAGCGTCTGGGTTTCGCGGCGGATCTCGAGGCCCTCCTTGGCCTCGACGGCCTGGTGGAGCCCGTCGCTCCACCGACGATCGGGCATGAGCCGCCCCGTGAACTCGTCGACGATGACGACCCGCCCGTCCTTGACGATGTAGTCCACGTCGCGGTGGTACAGGTGGAGGGCCCGCAGCGCCAGCTCGATGTGGTGCAGGAGATCCACGTGCTGCGGGGCGAAGATGTTCTCCACCCCCAGGAGCTTCTCGGCCTTCTGGATCCCCTCCTCCGTGAGGTGGACCCGGCGGGATTTCTCGTCCACCTCGAAGTCGACGTCCCTCTGGAAGCGGCGGGCGAGCTTCGCGAATTGCTTGTAGAGCCGGGCCGTCTCCTCCGTCGAGCCCGAGATGATCAGCGGCGTGCGCGCCTCGTCGATGAGAATGTTGTCGATCTCGTCGACGATGGCGTAGTCGAGCCCCGTCTGGACCCGCTGCTCCCAGGAGATGGCCAAATTGTCTCGTAGATAGTCGAACCCGAACTGGGTGTTCGTCCCGTAGACGATGTCGCACTCGTACGCCCGCTTGCGCTCCTCCAGGGGCATGTCCTCCTGGAGGAGGCCCACGCTCAGCCCCAGGAACTCGTAGATGGGCCCCATCCACTCCCGGTCGCGCTTGGCCAAATAGTCGTTGACGGTGACCACGTGGACCTTGCCCACCAGGGCGTTGAGGTAGGCGGGCATGGTGGCGACCAGGGTCTTGCCCTCGCCCGTCTTCATCTCGGCGATCTTGCGCTGGTGGAGGACGATGCCGCCGAGCACCTGGACGTCGTAGGGGCGGAGCCCCACCACCCGGTGGGCGACCTCCCGGACCACGGCGAACGCCTCGGGGAGCAGGTCGTCGAGCGTCTCCCCTTGGTTGAGCCTCTCTTTAAACTCTTGGGTCTTGGCCCGCAGCTCCGCGTCGGAGAGGCGCTTCATCTCGTCGGCGCGGGCGTTGACGGCCTCCAAGAGGGGCTGCAGGCGCTTTAAGCGCTGCTCGTTCGTCTCCCCGAAGATGCGGTCTACCGTGCGCTTGAGGATCTCCAGTACCATGGAAGCGATCTCCTCCCACTTAGAAGACGAGATGATTCTAGGGCTACTCCGGGGAAATCACAAGCGGGAACCCCCTCAGGGGCTCCCGGAGGAGAGGCGGCGGAGGGCCTGCTCCAATTCCCCCTTGAGCTTGCGGAGGCCCTCCCGCTCCGCGGTCCAGCGGGCGTAGTCGTCGAGGGGCACCTCGCGGCCCGGCTGCAGCTTGCGATCTAGAACTTTAAGCTTGCGCTCCACCAGGGCCAGGGCCTTCTCCAGCGTCTCCCGGGCGCGCTCCCGCTGCCCCTGGGCGAGGTAGAGCTGGGCAACGGCCACGAGGAGCTTCTCCTCGTTGGGGTATTGTTCCACGAGGGCCTCCAGCTGCGGCAGGGCGGCCTCCGGCCCCTCGATCCGCGCGGTCAGCACGGCTCTTAGATAGAGCGCATCGGGCTTAAGACCGGGCGAGGGGTCCATCGAGAGCAGCAAATCGAGATACTCCCGGCTCTTCTCGTACTCCCCCAGCTGAAAGTAGACGTTGGCGAGCTGGTAGTAGCCGACCTCGGTGGTGAAGCGGGGGAGCATCCGCTCGAAGTAGTCCCGGGCCCTCTCGAGGTCCCCCTCCCGCACGGCGATCGTCCCCAGCCAGTAGAGGGCCTCCGCGGGGGCGACATCGAGCCGCAGGCTCTTCTCGAGGAGGCGCTTGGCCTCGGCGTCCTCGCCCAGCTTGGCCAGGCGCATCCCCCGATCGAGGTAGGTGTCCGCCAGCCAGTCGCGGTAGGCCATCGCGCTCACCGCGAGCGCGATGAGGCCCACGGCGATCGCCAAGACGAGGGTCCCCCGCTCGCCCAGAACCCACTCCCGCTCTCGCTCTCGCTCCCGCTCCCGGGACGTCCCCAGGGCCCGGGAGTGGAGCGCCCCCAACAGGAACACAAACGCTAAGGCGTTGGCCGGAAGGTGGAGCGGAAAGCTGAACAGGGAGTCGCTGAGGAACGCGGCGACCCCCGCCCCGAGCGCCGCGGTCCAGAGGGCCCGATCGGGATCGGACGAGGCCGCGTTCTCCCGCAGCCTCCGCCAGGCGCTGCGCACCAGCACAACGAGGAAGAACAAGACGGCGAGGGCCCCCACGAGCCCCATCTCGGCCAGGATCTGGACGTACTCGTTGTGGGCCTGCGCGGCCCTCTGGATGTAGCCGACGCGCTCGGCGTATTGCTGCCCCC
>JALUUA010000371.1 GCA_027021605.1 Candidatus Bipolaricaulota bacterium
CCCGCCGGGGGTGAGCACCACCTTCGCCTTCCAGGTGACCAACGACGAGACGGAGCCGCTCGAGCTTCGGGTCCGCCTGTGCGACTGGCTGCGCGACCTCGCGGGGGTGAACCGCTTCTGCGAGGAAGCGGGCGAGGTCGCCCGCTCCGCTACCTCGTGGGTGGAGGTGGGGCCTCGGGAGTTCACGCTGAACCCCGGGGAGTCGCAGGAGGTTCGGGTGACGCTTACGGCCCCCGAGGCGGCCCCCGACGGCTCGCCCCTGGACGGGAGCTACTGGACGGCCGTGATGGTCGAGGCCGTACCCCCGTCGGAGGGGGGGGAGCAGCCCGGCACCGAGGTCGTGGTCAAGCGCCGCTTCGGGCTCAAGATCGTGGCCACGATCGCCGGGACCGGCCGCCTCGAGGGCCAGATCGTGGCCCTCGAGCGCCACGGCCTCAACCCCCTGTGGCTGACGCTCGACTTCGAGAACCGCGGAACCCTCAACATCCCGGAGGTGCAAGGCCGCGTCGAGGTGCGCGACGTGCGGGGGGAGACGCTGGAGACGATCCCGCTGGAGCCCTTCCCCGTGCTGCCCGGATACGCCCGCCGGGTGATCGCCGCGAGCGCCCGGCCCCCGGGGGAGCGCCTCCCCGCCGGGGACTACGTCGTGCTCGCCGTCCTCGACTACGGCGGCGAGGCGCTCGTGGGCGCCCAGCTCCTGTTGCGCGTCCCCGCGCTCGCGCTCGTCCCCCTTGCGGAGGGGGCGGGGGTCCCCCAGGACCTCGACGGCGACGGCTTCTACGAGGACGTCGACGGCAACGGCGCTCTCACCGAGGACGACCCGGCCCTCCTCGGCACGCACCTCGAGACCGAGGCGGTCCGGGCAAACTGGCCCGCCTTCGACTTCGACAACGACGGCGACGTCGACTTCGACGACGTGCTCACCCTCCATGCGCTTCGGCAATCCCAGGACGGCTCGAACCCGGACCCGGACTCGGACTCGGACTCGGGATCGGGATAAGGCCCGGCC
>JALUUA010000372.1 GCA_027021605.1 Candidatus Bipolaricaulota bacterium
AGCCGCCGTCCACGCTTCCCGGCCCACCCGAGCATGGGCCCAGGGAAGCCGCGCGAAGAACTCCACCGCGGCTGTGAGCCAAGAGAGCCAAAGCGCCTCCGCAGCGCCCAAAACGGCGGCCGCCGGAGGTGCCACCGGCGCCAGCACCAAGAGCAACACCCCCAACCCGAGGGCCACGGCCACCATGGGCACGACCGCCAAGTTGGCCAACAGAGCCCCCACGTAGAGCCGCTGGAAGTGGTAGGCGATCACGGGAGACACCGCCAGCTGCGCCGCCCCGGAGATCAACACGAGGTAGACGCCCTTCTCGAGGAGCCCGAACGCAAGACGCTTAGGAAGGGGCAGGGGGCTTCTCTCTTCGCCCCGTAGCCTGCGGAACCGGAGCTGCAGGCACGGATGGGCCCACCGCAGCGCAAGCAGGATGCCCGCGGTGGCGGCGAAGCTCAGCTGAAAGCTCACATCGAAGAGGGCCGCGGGGGCCGTCCCCAAAATGACGAGGGCCGCCAAGCTCAACCCCTGGAGGGAGTCGCTCCACCGTCGCAGGATGAGGCCGCGCTCGGCCAGCACGTAGCCCAGGGCGACGAAGGCCAGCATCAGCGACGCCCGCACCAAGCTCACCTTGAAGCCCACCAGCGCCAGGTACAGCAACGTCAAGGGCAGGAGCACCCCGTAGGCGGCCGTAACGGAGAGCCCGGCAGCTCGAAGGAGCCACCAGCCGAGCCCGAGCAGGATGCTAAGGTGCAATCCCGAGACGGCCAGGACGTGCATCACGCCCGCGTCGCGAAAGCTCTGCTCCAGATCGGGGGAGAGATAGACCCGCTCCCCGAACAGGAGCCCCTTAAGCAGCGCGCCCTCCGGACCCGACACGTAGCGGTCGATGAGTGAAAACAGCTCCTTTCGCGTTCGATAGCCCCACTGCAGCAGGGGATGGCCCTGTTCTCGGTTCAGAATCCGGAGCTGACGCCCGCTCCAGAGGGTGCCCACCCCCCAGACGCCCTGGGTCTCGAGATAGGCGCGATAGTCGAAGTCCCCGAACGGCCAAGGGATCTCGAAGTCGGCCTCCAGCTCGACGACGTCTCCGTAGGCAACCTCCTTTGAGGCGCCGTAGGGATGGCGATAAAAGATCTGGAGCCCTCCGGGGAGGCCATCGGGTCGGAGCCGAAAGCTCGTGCGGTCCGGGCGCTCCGCCGGGTAGCTCACAACCGTCCCGCGGACGCGGGCCATCCCCTCCAGGAGGGGGTAGAGCCTCTCCACGGGCAGGCGCGTCTCGGCGTATCCGAGCGCTCCCAGGGCAGCAGCGAGTCCGAGGAGCGCTCCGGGCCACCCCGGATGGCCCCGCACGTAGAGGGCTGCCGTAACCACCAGGAACCCAACTGCTGTGCCCCATAGGGCTTCCAGGGATACGGCGCCCAAAAGCTCGCGGCCATAGGCGATCCCCAGCGTCACCGCCAGCGCGAGCCACACCAAAGGCCGTCTGCGACCCATCGGCGCCATGGTAGGCGATCAAGGGCACTCCTGCAGTTATAGCTTCACGAAGCCGCGCTCCGGGTGTCCCCCTGTGTCAAATAGCCGCTCGGCTGCCCATCGTCTTGTCTGATTCTCTCGTGGAATATGCGCTTTTCCCCTCTTGACAGCGTGTTTAGCTCTGTGATATTTTTGGTAAAAATTCTCTCTCCTAAAAACAAGCCCAGGAGCGAGCAAGGGGAGGGAACAGGGAAAAGCAAAAGCAAAAAGAAGGGGGAATTCTCTATGTCCGCGCGCATGAGGCTGGCGTGGGGAGCTCGATCGTTGCTAATCGGGATTTGGGGGGTGCTTCTTCTCGCGGGGGAGGGGAGAGCCCAAGGGGATGTCCCCTTGCTCGATTGGGCTATTGGCATCGGGAGTTCCGGAAAAGACCGAACAGGCTCGATCGCGATCGACGCCGATGGGAACGTCTTGGTTGCCGGTAGGTTCGAGGGCACCGTCGACGTGGACCCGGGGCCGGGGACGACCCTCCTCACCTCCAACGGGGGAACGGACGTCTTCGTAGCCAGCTACGATCCCAGCGGGAACCTCAACTGGGCCCTCAGCTTTGGGGGACCGAACGACGAGGTGAGCAACGGGATTGCCGTAGATCCCTCGGGAAACGTCATTGTAACAGGCCACTTTTGGGACAGCATGGACGTGGACCCGGGACCGGGAACGTTCACGCTCACATCCAACGGGGAACGCGATGTCTTTGTGGTAAGCTTCAGTTCAAGCGGAACGCTGAACTGGGCCCTCAGCTTTGGAGGAGTCGGATGGGACGCGGGACAAGATCTCATCGTAGACAACGCGGGAAACGTCCTCGTGGTGGGCCACTTTGAGGACAGCATGGACGTGGACCCGGGGCCGGGGACGACTCTCCTGACCTCCAATGGGTGGGAAGATCCCTTCGTGGCCAGCTACGACCCGAACGGCAACCTGAACTGGGCCTTCAGCTTTGGCGGTATAACCCGTGATCGGGGGTACGACATCGCCGTAGACGAGCTGGGGAACATCTACATCACAGGATTTTTCGGCGTTAGCATAGACGTGGACCCAGGTCCGGGGACGACCACTCTCACAGGGGGCCAGGGCCACAGCTTCTACGTTGCCAGTTACGACCCGGGTCGGAGCCTCCGATGGGCGTTCAGCTTTGGCACGGGGACCCAGTACTTCACCGAGGGCCGGGCGATCGCCACGGACGGAGCGGGAAACGTGATCGTAACCGGTCGGTTCGGAGGAACCGCGGACGTGGACCCGGGGCCGGGGACAACCCTCCTCACCTCCAACGGGGGTGACGACGTGTTCCTGGCCAGCTACGATTCCGGGGGGAACCTCAACTGGGCCCTCAACTTTGGGGACGTAAACCGCGATGTGGCCTACGGACTCGCCGTAGACCCCCAGGGAAACGCTGTGATCACCGGAATCTTTCGGGGAAGCGTGGACGTGGACCCCGGGCCGGATACCGTCACCCTGACCTCGAACAGCCAAGGGGATACTTTTGTAGCGAGCTACGACCCGAACGGGAACTTGAATTGGGCCTTCAGCTTTGGGGATACGGCGCTGGACGTCGGCAACGGGGTGGCGATCGACGACCGGGGGCGCGTTGCCATCGTCGGGGACTTTAGCGGCAGCGTGGACGTGGACCCGGGGTCGGCATCCACGGTCCTCACGTCAAACGGTGACCTCGACGCGTTCGCACTGCTCTACCGAACGCATTTTTCCCTGACGATTGAGGGAGCGGGGGACGGGAGCGGGACGGTGACGGGACCCGGCATCTCCTGCACCCTCACGGCGGGGACCGCCTCCGGCGACTGCACCGAGCTGTTCCCCCCCGGAACCGCCGTAACCCTCAGCGCCACGGCCGACCCCGACTCCGTCTTTGCCGGCTGGAGCGGCGACCCCGACTGCTCCGACGGACAGGTCACCCTCACCCAAGACCTCACCTGCGTGGCCACCTTCGACGCCGTTCCCCCGCCGCCGGTGGGGGGCGACCCGCCGATCTGGGGCTCGTACGTGGTCTTCCCCACCCCCGAGCTCCCCTTCGGCTCCGGGCCCGATCGGGATCTCAACCGCGACCGCGACCTCGACGACTGCGTCCTGCGCTACCGCGACCTCACCACGGGCCGGACCGTCAACACCCGCCTGATCGTCTCCTGCGCGCCGGGGGACGTGGACCTCTATCGACAGACGATCGTCTTCGTGGACGGGCAGGGGCGCCTGGGGCTCTACGACCTGGGCACGGGCCGGGGGCGGACCACCGAGATCCGGGGCCGGCAGCCCTCGATCCACGGCAGCCTGGTGGCCTTCGAGACCCCCGAGGGCGTGATAGCCGTCTGGGACACGGCCACGGGGCGGGTGGAGGAGCTGGCGGCGGGCCGGGAGCCGGCCATCTGGGGCTCCCTCGTGGCCTTCCGGGGGGAGGGGGGACGCATTGGGGTCTACGACCTCCGGAGACGGACGCTCCTCGACACGGGGGCGAGGGGGAGGGAGCCCGCGATGTATGAGAGCGTGGTGGCCTTTACCGCCCCGGCGCCCCAGCGGGGGAAGGGGGTCGAGGTCATCCGCTACTTCGACGTCGCGACGGGACAGCTCTACGACACGGGGGCGGTGGGGAGCTTTCCGGCCGTCTGGGGGGAGCGGATTGTGTTCCAGACGAGGGAGGGGCTGGCCCGCCGGGACCTCAACGGGGATGGGGACCGCCGGGACACGGTGCTGCGCTACTTTGACCTTAGGGAGAGGCGGGTGATCAACACGGGGCAGGTGGGGTACGAGCCCGACCTCTACGAGGACGTGGTGGCGTACTGGAGCTACGAGCCCGAGCTGGGGAGGGACCTCAACGGGGACGGCGACCTCCACGATCCGGTGGTGATTACCTACCCCCTGGGGGCGGCGGAAAGGGGAGGCGTTCCGGCCCCCGGTCGGGTGGAGCTTGAGGTGGTCCGCCGCGGGGAGGGGATCTGGGTTCGCGTGCGGGGCCTTGCCATGGGAAGGGGGCCTTTGGGGCTGAGCCCGGAGCTGCGGTTGCAGATCTACGACCTGAGCGGGCGCCCCCTCTACGGGGCGGTCCGGCGGGCTGGGATAGGGGAGAGCGGTCTGGCCCTGCCGTGGCGGTTTCGGGACGCCCGGGGGCTCCCGGTGGCCCAAGGGGTTTACCTCGCCATCGTAACGGTAAAGGACCCGCTGACGGGCGTAGAGCTGCGTCGCATCCTCAAGCTCGTGGTGTTGCGCTGAGGGACAGAAACGGGAAAGGGGCCTCGCTTCCGGGAAGCGGGGCCCCTTTTGCTCCCTTTTCCTTCCTCTTCCCCCTTCTGTCTTCCATTCCCCTTTCGCCGTCCGACCTTTGACTCGCCGGCGGCTATGGAGTACTCTAAGAGGTAGCCCAAGTGGGATGGTATATCCCACTTGGCAAAGCCGGCGAAGGAGGAGCCATGACGGCGTGGGAGGGGACCGCTGCCGAGTTGAAGCCCCAAACGGGCAAGGCCCTGGGCCGCTGGCCCGTGGTCTACGCC
>JALUUA010000373.1 GCA_027021605.1 Candidatus Bipolaricaulota bacterium
GGGCTGCCCTGGGCCGATGGGCCCGTCCTTGCCGCCGATCTGACGCACAAGGGTGCTGTCCCGCGCCACCTGCACAATGCGCACCCCGCCCGTGTCCGCCACATAAAACGTGCCATCGGCCGCGAGATCGAACCCGCGCGGGCGATACCACGGGCTCGTGGGCGCCACCTCCTCCAGGAACTTGCCGCCCTCGTCGAAGTGGAGGAGGAGTTGCCGCACCGCATCGAGCACCCACACCGTGCCGTCCCTGTCCACGGCCACCTCGAAGGGCTCCACGAATTCCCCTTGCCCCTCGCCTGCCTTGCCCCACGCGGCCAGGAACTCTCCCTGCGGGCTGAGGACGACAATGCGTTTGTTGCCCGTGTCCGCGACGAAGATGCGGCCATCGGGCGCGACCGCGAGCCCGCGCGGCTGGTTGAACTCGCCCTCGCCACTGCCGCACACGCCCAGCGTCCACTGGGGCGCGACGTCCAACGACGGCAGGGAGACCCCCGCGGGCTGCGCGGGCGCGGGACCTGGCGGCGGCGGTGGCGTGCCTGGCTGTTCGGGCGGCGTCACCACGGACGTGGGCGGGGGCAGCAGGGTCTCAGGGATTTCCTCCCCCTCCACGGGGAAGAGGTAATCCAGGGGCACGATCTCCTGCACGCCGCCTGGGGGCGTCCACAGTAGGGCCATGTCGCTGGCGCCGCTCTGCTGGAAGTAGCGCACCTCCAGGTCGTGGAACCCGCGCGTCAACTGAATCGTCCCCTCCCGAATCTGCATCCCGTGCACGCCGCCGTTGTCCACCACCAACTGACCGTCGATGTAGACGTAAGAGCCGTCGTCGGAGCGGGTGGCGAAGCGGTACACGCCATCTGTGGGGATGGCAATCTTCCCCCGCCATTTGATGCTGAAGGGCTCGCGCAGGATGTTGTTGGGGATGATGAAGAAATCCCGCTGGATGACCGCGGGCGGGCCTTCCCAGTTCGGGTTGGGGTAGTAGTAGCCGATAAGCCCGTTGG